>JAFCCM010000134.1 GCA_017610225.1 Candidatus Aenigmatarchaeota archaeon
GAAAAGAATGCAAATTGATATTCATTATTATTAGTTCCATTGCCAGAGATTGTGAATATTAGATTGTACCAACCGCAATGGGTGTTTGGACATTCGACGTATATACTCGTCTCATCTTCTGCCAAAGTTAGCATATTTGAAGCAGTGTTGTATGCTGCCAATACTTTCGCGTATTCCCATACATCCACGGTGTTTATTGTGGATGCGACAGCATTCCCAAATAATCCGAATTGGGCAAACGGTGGTGTGCTGTATGGTAACACTGTTTCCGCCATTCCGAATCACCTATTATGGAACTGTTGAATATTCATGATATCCAATTGCAATATCTATTGTATTTGTTGCAGCTTCGTCATCTTTAACCCGCATTGAAATGCGTTCATTTGCATCAACTCTATCTACAAATATTGCGAATTGTAATACGCCTTTACCTGTTGATACTGCCCCAGCAACTATTCTTCCCATCACTACTTCCGATGCAGCTAACCCTGTGGCAATTTCTATCACGTAATATCTCCCAACATCTGAGACATTTGCGACATATATATGGTGTGGATCGAATTTATTCGTTATCGTATCCACTGGAACAACTTCAACCCAATCACCAAACAAATCACTTGTTCCGCCGCTTGTTAGAGTTATTGGAGTTACTCCAGTTGGATATAATTTCTCTCCGCCAACGGGATGAATATGTTTTTCGATTTCTTTGATCGCATGTCCCAATGTTCCGTCAGTTGGTGAAGTTGGTATAACATCATTAGCGGGTTTAATTACTGTTTCTGCCATTTATATCACTTCAGTATTGGTATAAAGTATTAATTGTTATCGATCCAGTGGTTCGTCCAGTCAGAACATATATGGTCTGATCTGGATTGCCATTTACAATCTTACATGTGTGCTTATTAGAACCTGATGCCAAACATGTATAACTAGACATCACAACACCATCAAGCATAAACTCTAATGGATATCCATCCCTATCGGTAATAGTTAGAACTCCATCGCAGACTGCATCGAGGAATGTAAAACCAAGACTTCTGTATGAACTGGTATCATACCCAGTACTTGAACCATCCGCCGCCTGAGCATTGAATGGCTGTTCATTCGAAATATGTGCCCAGTTTGGATTTAGTTGTGTGTTTTGGACATATGACGCGTCTGAGGTTGAATTTCCTGCATTTTCACTACGTGGAATATTCGTAATCACAATAAATGTATCAGTAGCAGCAAATACAGCACCAGTAACAGTAAGTACACTTGCACTTATACTAAATAATGTGTCTGTTATAGTAAAAGTATTGACACATGCACCAGTAGAATCGTACTGCTGAACTGCAATAATATCCGCAGCAATATAAGTATGTGTATATGGCGCTGTGCCAAGTGTAATAGTTGTCGCGCTCGCATATGCCGTAGTGAAATCTCCACCAGATGATAATCCAATCAGCGTGATTCCAGGTATTCCAAGCAATCCATTTGAGCCAGTTATTTTAACAGGCGTAATCATTTCTGAGCCATCGGGTGTTGTAGATTTAACCATTTAAAGTTCTCCTTAAATTTAAATAAAATATCCAAGTGTTCATCGTAAGTATAAATATGAATTAATGATATAAAATCCTTAGCATTTATACCCTCGTAATATACCCCACGGGTTCATTAAATATCCAAAATCCCAGACAGATGTATGATGCAGCCCATCACTATGCCCGATTTCATGCAATTCCCTTAATTCCCACCGCCCTATAGTCGCTATCACAATTTCTTTAGTGGAATGGTAACATACTCCTAATGCTAGGATTTTTGGGTAATGACTCGATGTAAGTTTTAAGAGTGGTTTAAGACCGCCATGTCGCTTGATACGATATTTTAGGTACTCTTTTAGGGATAGATGTATGATGGTATATGGCATATTTAATCACATCATATCATGTGCTTCTGCCAGCCGAATCACCAGTTCATCCAGTTCTGCTTTAGTAAATTTCTTATTAGATTTACGAGGCATCTTTATATCAGACGCTTCTTTCTTATGAATAGTTTCAGTTCTCATGATAATCACCCATCATATTGGTATCTCCATTTAATGTCAGTCACACTCCACGCTGTGCTTGTGGTTTCAACACTTGCACTGATTTGTAATACTAACCGTTCCCTTGAATATTTATAATCAGGATTACTAATTGTTAATACTGGAT
>JAFCCM010000062.1 GCA_017610225.1 Candidatus Aenigmatarchaeota archaeon
TGGAGCATTTTATGAAAATGAATTAGTTTCAGTTATGACTTTCGGAAAAGGAAACATAAGTAAAGGAAGTAAATCAAAGGAAGGAATCTGGGAATTGAATAGATTTTGTTCTAACTCCAATTATCATATTCCAGGAATTGCAGGAAAGTTACTAAGTTATTTCAAAAAGAATTTTGAATGGAAAGAAATTTTTTCATATGCAGATAGAAGATGGAGTCAAGGAAATTTGTATTACAAATTAGGTTTTGAATTAGATCATATTACTAAACCTAATTATTGGTATATTAAAAATTTTCAAAGGATTCATAGATTTAACTTGAGAAAAAGACCAAATGAACCTAAAAATATTCCAGAATGGATTTTAAGACAAAATGAAGGTTATTCTAGAATTTGGGATTGTGGAAATTTGAAATTTAAAATTACTAAATCAAAAAATTTAAAAGAGGAAATATAATATGAAAAAAATAATAACAAAAGATTGTCCATCATGTAATGATTTAATTATTAATGATGAAGGTGAATTTGAATGTAAATGGGGAAAATCAAAAAAAAGAAAAATTTTAAGAAACTCAGATAAAAAAATTTCTTTGATATGCAACTTGAAAAAGAGAATAGATCTTAAATGATTCATATTTGTGATTATGGTTGTGAAAAAGAAGCTAAATATCAATTTAAAAATGGAAAGTGGTGTTGTTCTAAATATTTTCAAAGTTGTAATGGTCATAAAAATAGTTTTAGAGAAAAAATAAGAATATCAGCAAAAAAATATTATGAGAATGAAACATCTGATCAAAAAATAAATAGAATTAATGCTCATAAGAAAATTTGGAAATCTAAAAAGAAGAGAAAAGAAACCAGTCAGTACGCTTATATTTATAATCAAAAAAATAAGAGAACTATCGAAAAAATAAAAAGAAAATTTTCATTATTTTATAAAGTTGAAGATATGAAATATGATATTGATGGAAAAACCATTTTAGTTCATTGCAAAAATCATAATTGTCAAAATTCAAAAAATAAAAATGGATGGTTTATTCCTACTGGACGACAGTTAGAATGGAGAGTGAATTACCTCAGCCACAAGGGCACGAGGCTTCAGAGGTGACTTTGAAGGGCAACTAGTTCACCAGACTAAGATAAGAGAAACCTTATCTACGTTATTCTAGTTATCTTACCCAGGAATGCCGCCTCAGTTCCTGGCTCTAAGTGGGCTCTGTAAACAGAGAGGAAACTCTCAGTCAACCCAGAGAAGACCTGACATTTCAGGCAAGTTAGAATAACATTGTCGAGAGGAAGTTGCTAATTTTCTGATCGGTAACAGACCAGAAACAGCCATTACTCAGGAATAGGAGAAAAACTAACAAATTTTAGTTTTTGTACTAAACAAATTTAAATGTGAAGGATAATTATATGTATGTTTTTGTTTTAAACAAATATGGAGAACCGTTAATGCCTTGCAAACCCAGAAAAGCAAGAATTTTGCTAGAAAGTGGAAAAGCAAAAGTTGTAAATAATTGTCCTTTCACAATTAAACTTTTATACGGATCAACTGAGTTCAAGCAAAGAATTGAAGCTTCAATTGTTCCAAGTTCAAGTAAAATAGGAATTTCTGCTAAAGTGAATAACAAATGTATTTATAGCGCGGAAATAGAATTACGAAAAGATATTTCTAAAAAAATGAAAAGAAGATCAAGTTACCGAAGAGTTAGAAGAAATAGAAAAACAAGATATAGAAAATGTCGATTTTTAAATAGAAAAAGTAATCGGAAATTCACTCCAACAATGAGATCAAAATTAGAAAGTCATGAAAGAGAAATAAGAAGAGCTGAAAAAATATTACCAGTTTCAAGATGGATAATAGTTAGAAATTCTATTAAAAAAGATTATAAAGGATTTAAAGATTTGGAATGGTTGAACTTACAAAGGCAAACTTTTGAAAGAGATAATTTTAAGTGCAGACACTGCAAAGGAAAATCAAGGATTTTTGAATTACATGCTCATCATCTCATTCATAGGGAAAATGACGGAGAAGATATTCTAGAAAATCTAGTTACTTTATGCAAAAAATGCCACGTTGATTACCACAATAGAAAACTGACTTTAAAAGTCGGAAAACATAAATACAGAGGAAAATTAGATACAGAATTATCAATTATTAGAAGAAATCTCAAGATTAGAAAGATAAGTGAAACTTATGGGTTTCTAGTTAAAGCTAAAAGACAAAAGTTAAAATTAGAAACAAATCAAATGAATAATGCTTGCTCAATGTTAAATGTAAAACCTGAAAACAGTTTTTATATCAAAAATGTCTCGAAAGGAGATTATCAACAAACAAAAGGAATTCGAAGTCAAATGAAAATTCCAACCGGAAAAATTATGGGAGTTAGAAAATTTGACAAAGTTAAATGGAAAAACAAAATATGTTTTATAAAAGGTAGAATGTCATCTGGATATGCAATTGGAATGGACATTTTCAATAATAGTGTGAAAAAATTATTAAAACTAAAGGAAGTTAAAGTTTTAAAAAGAAGAACGAATTCAATGATTATGCAGATGATATGATAGGCATTTTAGTGGAGATTCTGTAAAAGAGTAATTGTGTGAAAGATGAATTTATTTTCAATCTTTTGTGATAGATGATGAACCCACTAATTCTTATGACGCTCTCATCCTCGGCCACAAGGGCACGAGGTTTTCTCGCGTTAATCTTATAAATGCTATTGAAAATGGAAATGATGGACGTTATTTCTATTGTTCTGAATATTGTAAAAATACATGTACTTTATATAATAAATCCACATTTCAAATTATGAAACAAGACCAAATTAATAATGGAAATATTATAGAAAAATTAAGTCAAGAAGGAAATGAAATATTTAGACAAGAAGTTTTTAAAAGAAACATTAAAGAATATGGAGAGTTACAATGTGAAATTTGTGGAAATATAAATAAAGATGAATTGAGCGTTCATCATGAAAAACCTCAGAAGACTCATCCAGAGATGAGTTTGGATCCAGATAATGGGTGGGTTTTATGTTCTTTTGGAAAAGGAAATAATTGTCATTTGAAATATGGACACCCAAAAGGATCTGATTGTTCAAATGGCAATTTGGCAAAATTAGTTTGTAAAAGGAAATATAAAAATGGATAACATAATTAGAAAATTATATAAAGAATATGGTATGCATGTAAATTCTTCAAGAGCTTTTCCATTAGATATTGATGGACTTAAACCAGTTGAAAGAAGAGTTTTAATAGTAGGTTATATGCTTACAAAAGATAAATTTGTAAAATGTGCAAAAATAGATGGAATAACGACAGCCAATTTTCATCCTCATGCTTCAACTTATGGAACAGTTGTACAACTTGTTCATCAAGGATTTTTAATTGGACAAGGTAATTTTGGATGTTCTTATGGAGTATCACCTGTAAGTGCAGCAGCAATGAGATATACAGAAGCCAAATTATCAAATTTTATTAAAGAAACAGTTTTTAAATATGTAAAATATGTTAATTGGGAATTGAATGATCTCGGAGAAAAAGAACCACCTTTTTTACCAACTATGTTCCCTTTATGTTTATGCGGAACAGAATTTACTCAAGGCATCGGTTTTGGTTATCGTTCATTAATTCCTTGTTATAAAATTAATGATTTATATAAAAGATTATTATGGTTACTTAAAAAAAAAGAAGGACAAGAACCAGTTATAAAACCAATATCTGATTGTAAAATTAATGCAACAAAAACAGAATTACAAACTTTATTAACTACTGGAAAATGTAAAATTAATGTTGAAGGAATTATTGAAGAAAAACCAATATCAAATAAAGTAATTCTTAAATCATGGGCACCAGGAAAAAGATTTGAAAGTATACTTAATAAGTTTCCTGATGAATTGAACAATCAAGATGTAGGATTTACTGATTCTTCTGTTACAAGTACAAAAATAGTTTTTCAAGTTTTAAAACAAAGAAATAGAGATAAAATTTATAAAAATTTTATAAAAAAATTAAAAGAAGTTATTAAAGGAAGTATTTCTTTTGAATGTATTTTGGCTGATTCTACAAAAAATGTTAAATTACAATCAATAGACAATATGTTATTAAATACATATATGATGTTTCTTAATGTAAATAAAAAAACATTAGAATATAAAAAATCTAAAATTCAATTTTTAATTAAAGAATATAAAATATTAGAAAAAATAAAACCTTCTTTATCGATAATTTTAAAAAATAACATAGAAGGAAATAAAGCAATTGAAGAAATATCAAAAAAGAGTGGAGTTAATAAAGATGAGATAAAAAAATTAATAAATAATTATCAAATTTCAAAACTATTAAAAATTAAAACTGATACTACCGAATTATTAAATCAAATTAATGAAATTGATAATAATCTTAGTAATTTAGAAAGTTTTGTATTAGATCAATATAAAGCAATAATTTAAAAAGGAGAAAATAATGTCAGAAATTAATGAGATTGATGGAATTGATTATGTAATTTGTGGAATCTGTGGTAAAAAACAATTACAAATAACAGCAGCTCACTTAAAAACACATAATGTTACTTTTGAACAATATCTTAATATGTTTCCTGATAGATTATGGAGAAGTGAAAAATTACAAACAGAACAAACAAAAAATCAAATTAAAGTACAATATAATAATGAAAAAAATAAATGTAAATTTTGTAATAAAAGCATAAAGTGGAATCAAACATTTTGTTCTATAAAATGTGCAGCAGAATTTAGAAAAAGTCCACTTGTTAGTATTAATTGTTATGAGTGTGGAAAACAATTTTATACTAATCCAAATAATAAACAAAAATTTTGTTCTCAAGAATGTTATATTAATTCGAAAAAAAGACAATCTATAGATCATAAAAGAGAAAACGTAAAAAATCGAGAAGGATTTCAATGTACTTTATGTAAATCATATCAAAATTTAAGAATTCATCATATAGATGAGAATAATAAAAATAATGATGAAGATAATCTTATTCTTTTATGTGAGAAATGTCGTAGAATTATTCATTATGGTTTGAAAATGACTATATATAAGAAAATTACTATAGAAATAGCTCATCAACTTCCGAAACATGTATCTTGTAAATTTCTTCATGGACATTCAATGAATATAACTATAGGTATCAAAGGTAAAGTAAATTTAAAAACTGGGATGGTTATGGATTTTAAGTCTTTAAAATCTTTTTTACAATCTATTATTATAGATAAATTTGATCATTCTTATCTTAACGATATTTTACCAAACCCTACGGCTGAACTTTTTGCTTTTTATATATTTAAAAAATTAAGAGAAGTAAATATTAATGTAGTTCTTGTTCGAATTTATGAAACGAAAAATAATTTTGTTGAGTTTAAAAAAGATGAAGAAGAGGAGAATAAATAATGTATCAAATAGAAAAAAAGTTTACTATACCAATTGGACATCTTCTCAGTAAAAGTAAGAATAATATGCAAAAATCAATCCATGGACACAATTTAAATATTCTAGTTGGAGTTTCATCTGAAAAATTAAATAATAATGACATGGTTGTTGATTTTTCAGATTTAAAAAATACAGTTGGGGATATTATAAATGTTTGGGATCATTGTTTATTTTTAAATAATTCAGATGAAGCAATTGAAGAATTTATTGAATCAAAGAATATGAAAGTTATATCTTTTAATTTTGACCCAACAGCTGAAAAATTAGCTGAAACTTTATACAAAGTTTTAAAACAAAGATTAAAAGATTTACATAATATCAATATAGATTATATAAGTATTTATGAAAATGAAAATTCAAAAGCAACTTATTTCGAAAATTAAGATAAGGAATAATATAATGTTTAATTTTTATAGAAAATCTGGAATAATAATTCCAAAAAAATATGAGTCTGAAAATTTTTATTTTCAAATAAAAGAATATTTAAAACGAAGAATACAAAATTATAATACTCCAGATTATCGAATATGTTATTTTTATTTAGAAAATGATAAAGCTCTTTTAATACCTAGATTTTTCCCTTTAGATAAATTTATTCAAAATTATAAAATTAAGAATTTAATACCAAATGGAAAATCTATACAAATAGAACATAATATTATTCCTAGAAATAAAGTTCAAAAACGAGCTATAAAATATTTATATGAACATAAAAATGGTATTCTTCAATTACCTCCTGGTGTAGGAAAAACTGTAATTATGATTTATCATATTGCAAATTTAAAGAAAAAATCATTTATTTTAGTACATAGAGATTCATTAGTTGAACAATGGAAAAAAAGAATTTTACAATTTACAAATTTAAATGAATATAATATATCAAAACTAAGTTCAAAAACTTTTGAAGAAGATTTAAATAAATCAATAATTATTTCAACATCTCAAACATTTATATCTTTATTAAAAAGACAAAGACTTAAATTTTTAGAAAATTTATCTTTGGCCAATATAGGAATTTTTGTTCCAGATGAAATACATACTACAATTGGAGCTCCAACATTTTCAGAATGTTCTATTCATATTCCTGCAAAATATACATATGGTTTAAGTGCTACACCTTATAGACATGATGGAAATGGAGATATTATTAATTTTCATTTAGGTGAAATATTTGAAGATGATGATTCTGATGGAACAATGAAAGCTAAAGTTACATTAATAATGTTAGATTATCAAATTGATACATATCATAGACATAAATATTTATATTGGGCTGGAAGTTTTCAAAGAAGTAGATATCTTAATATTATGAAAAATTCAAAAATTTTTATGAATGTAATTAAAAGTTTATTAAATAAATTTAAAAAAAATAGAAAATCATTAATAATCGGGGAAAGAATTCCAAAATTAATTGATATTTTATATGATTGGGTTGATTGTAATAGTAAAGGAAAGTTTGTCGGAAATGCTAATTTAGATATTTTAAAAAATAAATTGATTTTTGCAACACCAGGAAAAATAAGAGATGGTATTGATATTCCTGAAATAGATTGTTTAGTGATGACTTCACCAATTTCAAATATTAATCAAATGTCAGGAAGAGTTACAAGAACTTATTTAAATAAAAAACAACCTATTATTATTGATATGGTAGATATTGGATGTAAAAGAATTAAAAATACAGTTTGGAATCGTATAGAATTTTATAAAGAAAAAAATTGGGGCATTCAATATGTTTTATATGTCGATAATAAACCCGTAATAATACATAACGAAGAAGAAGCAATTAAAATAATAAAAGGAGATTAAAAAGAATTTAAATTTATGATTAAAACTAAATTTAAAAATCAATCTGTTCATAAAAGAAGTGGTTTTATTATTGGAGCATCACCAATATTTAATCCGTGTGATGAATGTCTTGTTAAAATTACATGTAATCAAAATTGTGATGATAAAATTTTATTTGAATTAAATAAAAAAAGAAAAAACCCTCCGTTAAAACTAAAGTTTAAAAGAAAAAATAAAAAATAAGAAAGGAATTATTATGAGATTTGCTTTTACTGCGGATATACATTTGTCAAGATATAATCAAGATAAAATCGAAACTACTACAAATTTACCTGAAAGACTTTTTAGTATTAAACAATCTTTAAATGGAATAATTAAATATTGTGAAAAAGAAGAAATTAATACAATTGTAATTGGTGGAGATTTATTACATGGGAAATCTATTATTTATACGATTGCACAATCTTTAATGCTTGACTTCTTCAGAAAAAATTCACATATAAGTTTTATAATAATTGATGGCAATCATGACTTGAGTGGAAAAGGAAAAGATGCAGTTTCAGCTTTAAAATCTCTTGATAATGAACCAAATGTTAAAAGAATAACAACGAATAGTTTTAATGATATATCAAATAATATTTTGTATGTTCCTCATTCTTTTGATATGATTAATATCATTAAAAATAATTCAGCGAAATTTTTAATATCTCATTTTGGATTAGATGAAGGTGTTTTAAATTCAGGTATAAGTCTTATGGCAGATATTGGAATGAAAGATTTAATTGGAAAATACGAATATGTTTTATTAGGTCATTATCATAAACCTCAAGAAATAATTAATGACCAAATTAAAATTTATTATGTTGGATCACCAATTCATTTAGATTGGGGTGAGAAAAATGAAGAAAAAAGATTTTTAGATATTGATACTAATACCGGAAATATTAAAAGTATTCCTACAGAAGGTTATATTCGATTTCTTGAATATACTATAACACAAGAAAATAAAGAAGAAATTATAAAAATAGCAAAAAAAAATAAAGAAAATGGAAATTATGTAAAATTAATTCGAGATACAGCTTTTGATATTGATGATATATCTGAAGAATTTCGTATTATTGATAAAGTTGAAAAAGATATTACTAATAGAGGAATAACTACAACTATGACTCAAAAAGATAAACTTAAACGTTTTCTTGAAATAAAAGAAATTAAAAATGAGAAACATGAACAATATTTAAATATAGCAATTGATATTATTAATTCATGTGAAGAAGGAGAAAAAGTTTAAAATGAAAGTAAAATTAAAATTAGAAAAAATGATATTTTTAATTATTGATTTAATAAAAATTTATAAAAAAACTAATGATATAACATGTTTTGATAATGCTGTTGATTTAGGTCAGTTTATTTTAGAAGAATGTTCTAATTTTGAAGATCTTAAACATGATATTATTAATTTATTTTCTAACAATTTTCATAATTTTATAAAAGAATACCCAGAAGAATATACATCATTAAATATGGTTTTTGGGCCTATTTTATTTGGAGCAACCAAAAAATAATCATTATTTTTAAAATTTAATATTTTTCAAATTTATTTTTGTATGAAGGAGGAGAAAAATGTATGAAGGAAATTTTAATAATAAAATAAAAAATCAACAAGATTATGAAAAATTTATGTGTGAAGAAAAATATTATAATTTAGATAATGAACTATTTTATCAAGAAGTTGTTGAAAATCAATATGACGAAAATTTAATAAGAAAGGACTTTGATATATGAAAAAAGTTATTTTTAAAAAAGTTGGAATGAAAAATTTTGGTCCTTATATTGAACCTATGGAATTAACATTTGAATCCAATAAATTAATTCTTATTTCAGGCCCAAATGGAATTGGTAAAACTATGATGTTTGATGCAATTTCTTTTTGTCTTTATGGTATTACAAGTAAGGGAGCAAGAGGAGATGACGTTGTTAATAATATTGTAGGAAAAAATTGTCATACATGGTTAGAATTTAGTATTGATAATGATCAATATAAATTAGATAGATATCATAAATATGTAAAACATGGAAATACAGTATATTTATTTAAAAATGATATGAATAAACCAATTAAAAAAGGACAACAAGAAGTTTTACCTGAGATTGAAAAAATTATAGCTCCAAAAAAATTATTTATGAATACATTAATGTTTGGTCAAAAAGTTAATAGCTTTTTTACTGATTTGACTAATTCTGAAAAACAAGAGATTTTTAGAAAAATTCTTGAGTTAAGTAATTATATATTTTATTATAAAGAAGCAGATCAACGACTTAAAATGATAGGAGATCAAATATCAGAAGTTACTAATAACATACATGTTAAATTTGAATTAATTAATGACTCAAAAATACAATTAAAATATTTTAAAAAAGCTCAAGAAACTTTTAAAACAGAAAAAAATAATAGAATAAAAGTTCTTAAAAATTCATTAAATAATTTAACAGAATTATATAATAAGTGGGATTTAATTTTAAAGAATTATGAAAAACAAGATTTGGTAGATATTGAAAAAATTATCGAAGAAATAAACAAAACTAAAAATAATATTTCTTTAATTGAATCAAAAAATAGTATTATTCAAAATAATATTCTTAATAAAAAAAAAATAAAAGAAGGTGAATTAAATCAAAAAGCTTTAAAATTAAAAGAAGAAATTATTTCTTCTTATCAAAAAGATGAAGATAAAATTAAAACTGATTTTAATAATGAAAAAAGTAAAATATCAAATAAGGTTAATGAATATATTAATAGTAAGAATTTATTAGAAAATAATATTATTAATATTGAAATAGAAATTAAGAGAAATATTGAAGAAAAGCAAGAAATTATTGAAAATGTAATTGATTCAAAAATTTCTATTTGCCCAACATGTAAACAAAAAATTAATTCGAAAATTATTGAAAGTTTAAAAAATAAAATTATAGAATTTGAAAATATTATTAAAAATAAACAAAAAGAATTAGAAGAAAATAAATTAGAAAGAGAAAATTATTTAAAAATGCTTATTATTAAGTCAGAAGATATTGATAAAAATAAGCAAGCTTTTTTTAAAAAAACAGATAAAATTAATTTAGAAAAGAAAGTCAAATTACAAGAAATTTATCAAAGAGTAAATAATGCAACAGAAAAACTTGAAAGATTAGTTGAAGATCAATTAGCTCAATCTTCTAAATTACTCATAGTAGAAAAAGAACAATTAAATAAAAATCTTGAATCTAATCAATTATTATTAATTAAACAAAAAGAAATTCTCCAGAAAAAATTAGAAGCAGAAAATTCTTTTAAAAGTACTAAAGAAAGTATTCTGAATACGCAAACTTTAATTCAGGAAAAAGAACAAGAAGAGTATGATAAAACTCAATTAAATTCTTATATTGAAAGATTAAAAATATTAACCATAGAAATTAAAGAATTAGAAAAACGAAAACGACAATTTGAAATAACTGTTCAAATTCTTCAGTTTTGGAAAACTGGATTTTCTTCTTCAGGAATTCCCTCAATGTTAATTGATGAAGCAATTCCTTTTATGAATCAAAGAGTATCTTATTATTTAGATCAGATATCAAATGGAAGATATATTGTTTCTTTTGATACAATATCTACTACTAAAGGAGGAGAATATAGAGATAAATTTTCAGTAAATATGTTCGATTCAAAAACTCAAGCTAATTCGAAATTACAATTTTCTGGAGGTCAAACAAGAATCGTTGATATTTCTACAATTTTAACACTTTCAGATTTACAAGCAAGAGAAAGAGGAATATCATTTAACATTTTACTTTTTGATGAAATATTTGATTCATTAGATGAAGAAAATGTTGGTTTTGTATCAGGTGTTTTAAGAAAATTAGTTAAAGATAAAACAATATGTTTAATAAGTCATCGTAATATAGATCAAATTGAAGCAGATATTAATTTAAATTTGAGATAAAATTTTTAAGGATTAAATCATGTGGATAAATCCAAAAGAAATGTCGGAGATAATGTATAATCTTTGTCTTGAAGAAGATAAAGAAGAATATTGGAGTTTAATTACTG
>JAFCCM010000063.1 GCA_017610225.1 Candidatus Aenigmatarchaeota archaeon
AACCAATCCCTCCAGTCATTAAATTTTATTTCATAATAACTAGATGGAAATTTTATTATGTCACCACGTTTCCACATTGTTAAGGTATCTTCAATTGGTTCTTTAACACACTTATATGCTTTACCGAACCTTTTATTATAGATAGTGTAATATTTTGGTTCTATTTTCCATGGTCGAATAAGAGTCATGATAATAACCTTTCCACATAATATGCGTTTTTAATTAATTTTGAATGATGCTCAGGCATATATTCTAATACAATATCTCCTGACCATTTATATTGATACTTTAACTCACGTACAAATCTTACTAAAGGTAACTCACCTTTTGGATGATTGAATGGCAAATGTTCTCCAATTCCAGCAGCTCGATTTGATAAGTGTATTACAGAAGTATATTGAAGAAGAAATCTCATTATTTTATGGTCATACCATACATCTTCTATATGAGTTGTATCAAGAGTCATTGATAGATTGGATTGCCCATGTTTCCAAATAGCTTGAATAATATCTAATGGACTCCTCAAAACTTTATGCCTTTTCCAATTGAATGTTTCGATACATATATTCATAGGAGCTTTCATTTTATTATATGATTGTATAAAATCTTCAAAACCTTTATTTGGATGAACAACAAATTTAGCACATCCTGTCCTTGCATATATCTCATCCATCATTGTAAATATTTTTTGAGCGTCTATTCTACATGTATCTAGCGGTAAATGAACAACTCTCACAATTGTATTTTCTTTTAATGATTTTAATATATCGTTTCGATATTCTTCATATAGTTTATATTTGTATATAGCTAGTTGAACCTTTACTGGAATATCTACAAGTTTATATCTATTTTCTGGTCCAAAGCCATATGAAATTGAAACATGTATCATATGTATATTCCCCCGTTAAATCCTCCTTCTCTCCCTTTCCAATTTATTGCAATTGCTTCCGATGTATGAATTGATTCCTCATGCCTACATTTAACAATCCAATCTGCAACACCTTGTATATTATCCAACGATTGTGAAATTAATCTGATTGCATCTTCAACAAACAATGCATTTTCTGCTGCAACTCTTGCAATTTCCTGTTCGTCTACTCTTTTGATTACTGGATAGGGAAGAGTCATAATTTTAGATTCAACTTCCTCAATAATGTCTTCTAACCAAATGTAATGTGGAGCTCCTTCTCCTTCAATTAATATATCAGCAAATGATCTTTGATTATGAGGATAACCTTGAATATTAGATTCAAACAGATTAGTACATAGTTCTGCGGAGCATGGACAATATGAAGCATATTGAATTGTTACTCCTTGAAAGAATCTAAATGTTTTATTATATAACTGACCTTCAAATCTACATTTGTAATATATTGGAAACCTATTATCAGATTTAATCGAATTTTTTATAATTGGCATAGAAAAGTTAAATTTCATAAAACTGCATTCTGCGCCAATATTCTCTCTTAAATCTTCAAGTATTTGTTTGATTAATTTATTTTTTAATGGTAAATCTAAATATGGTTTTAATGTTAAAAGGAGTCGAGACATTGAAATTCCTTTTGTATTTTTATCTAGACTTGTTCTCATAGAGACCTTTGCATTTAGTTGACAAAAACCCCCAGATCTAAATTCTAATTTAAATGGAACTTCAACATTCTCAACCCCACATTGTTGTATAGGAATTTTAATATAAGGTTCTGTTTCTTGAATATCTGGAAGATCATCAACTTCAATCTTATTTGGTGTTTCGCATTCATGATTCACAAGAACTATCCTCCTTTATAATATACCATTTACTTAATTTGCTTTTTAAACCATTATGATCTAAAATAATATTATCAATATTATCTCTTTTTATTAAAGATTCTAACCCTTTTCTAAAATCACATAATGAACAATATCCAAACTGATATGCTAAAGTTGAAGTTAACCTTATTTTATAACCTGATTCAATTATGTCAAACCATTCTTTAATTTTATCAATTTTGTTATAATCAATTTTTGGATTTTTAATTTGAAAATGATGTTGCCCAATTTCTAGTAATTTATGTATTTGCTCCCCTCTTATTTCTACTGATTTTTTAGCAGTAATAGGATCTTTCATCGGATTGTTATGAAGCAACCAATGAGTACCATTATTAACTTTCTTTTGATGCGTTTCTTTTATTTTTTTAGATCTTTTATCTACTATTTCTTTTACAAAAGAGGGATTATATAATGACCAATGAATGCTATGATGTTCAGTTTTCAAAACTAGCAACAAATTCCATTGATTATCATTCCAATGATTGCCATCTTCATGATGGATATCCCAATTCCAGATATTTTCTTTATATTTATTTTTATGATTATTTAGATAGTCATAGTCAGGAAGATCAGGATATTTAAATTCTAATTCTGGGTTATATATAAAATAATATAGATGATGTTTATATATGCTTTTTGTTAATCCAGTTTCTTTAAACAATGATCTTGTAAATGAATCGCATGTAAAGATACAATTTGGGCAGTTTAATTTGTATTTATATTTATGAGCTACATTACACGTAATACATTCTGGATTAAGCAATTTTTTAATTTTTTCCAGGTCTATCATTTATTTTCCTCCTAATATAATTTTGTCTTGTTTATAAATCAAGATCATCTGGATTAAATAAATATTCTTTTTTAGCTTCTTCATTCTGCCTTTTCTTTTGTCTATGATTTTCAAGATTGTTAAATACTTCTTGATCAAATTCTTTTTCTACTTTCTTTATAGAATTATTCCATATTGTTGATGCAGTTGATGATGAAATATATGTGCTCATTTTTGATCGACTCCAATAACTGTTAGATATGCATTTAGTAATTTAACTGATTCTGGAACTACATCAACTTCTTTCTTTTCATCAACTAAATATTGATCAATAAATTTTCTAATATATTGATTTTTCAAACCAATACAATCTGATTTAGTTGTAAGAAATTCAAATAAATTTGCAGGAGCATCATGACCAATAATACATGCTGTTTCCATTTCACCCATACGTTGACCGCCCTTATTCTTTCTTCCTCCTAATGGTTGCAGAGTTCGTTTGGCATATGTTCCAATACCACGAGCGGCTATTTTCTCTTCAGCAATATGAACCATTCTTAGAAAATAAATATGACCAGCGGAGATTTCATTCTTAATATGAGTGTTTCCTATTGGATCATATATTTTAGTTTTAAACTTTGTGCCTGTATATGCAAGCGCTTTTTTAATATCTGGCAGTTTACATGATTCAAATGGAGGTTGTAATAATGATATATTATCAATAAATTCTTTCGTAATAATTTTTGGCATTTTTTCTGAAAATTGTGATAAATACCATTGGCCATCTGTTTTGTCAATAATATCAATATAATCCAATAGATATTTTTTAATAATTTTTTGATCTGCTTTATCATCAAGAAGTTGTATCATCTGCTTTTTCAAATCATATAAAGACGTTGATAAATGAAGTTCATACATTTGACCAATATTCATACGAGATATAATACCCAATGGATTAATACAAATATCTAAATGACGCCCATCTTCTAGCTGAGGCATTTTTTCATGCTTAACTATTCGAGAAATAACACCTTTGTTCCCATGACGATTTGCTAATTTATCCCCAACTTTAACACGCCTAAAATGGACTCCAAACATATTTATATGAATGCCATTAATTTTTTCTTTCTTATTTTTATATTTACCGGTAAATGAATATAAATCAAGTCCATTTTCTCGAATAAAAGTTTTAGACATATCATTTGGGAGTCTGTCTTCTATAATTTTTTTCAGATTAGATTCTTGTTCTTCCTGTTTTGCAATACGTTTTTCAATCCATTCTTTAAACTCAGGAATATCTTCATTCCATTCGTTTGCAAATATATTTACTTCTGAAATAATAAAATTCCTTTCAGATTCCAATTTTATTTCTTCACTAAAAACTGAATATGGATCTTCAATAGATAAACTTTTTATAATTGCATATGGATCTCCCACATTAATATTTTGTAATTCATCAGGTAACGGTTTATATTCGTTTTTCTCTAATGTTAATAATACCTTACTTGGAGGCAATGTAAATGATAAATCTTTAAAATGAACTGAGGTTAGAATATCTTCGGTTACAAGTCGTTCTGATATAACAATTCCATCCTCATAATTATTTCCATAATAAACCATAACTCCAGTTAAAAGGTTTTTCCCAAGGGTTATATTACCATTGTTACAGAAATTGCTCTCTGCTAAAATATCACCCGCTTTAAACTTATCTCCTGGTTTAACATATATTTTCATAAAGTCCATATGCTCAACATATATTTTTCGGTAACTAATATTAAACATATCAACTTTATTATCATTATAAACCACCATTAAATATTTTTGGTCAATGTATATAACTTCTCCATCTTTTTTTGCAATTTTAATAAATTGTGTTTTGTTAGTATATAGATGTTCACACCCAGATTTAATCATCGGCATATCAAAATCTTTAAGCATTATACCCTGTCTCATTTGTGACGATGCCATTTGAAGTCTTGTTTGATCATCATGCTCTAAAAATGGTACCATAGAAACTGGTATTGAAATTGGTTGATGCTTTAGAAACGTATTAGAAAATTTAAGATTATCTTCAAGTTTGACATTTGGTATAAGATTTTGAAGTACTCCACAATTATCTCGATCAGGTGTATCAACTGGACACACTCTACCGAACATGCTCGGACAAATATCTCTTAAATGTTTTGGAATATTTTCTCTCTTAAAACCACCTGGACCAAGAAGACTTAACCTTGATAACTTTGTCAGTTCTTCAATTGGATTAATTGAAAAATCAAATTGAACAATATCAGAAACATTACACTCTGATAAAATTTGAGTTGAGTTAATATTAAATTTTGGTTGCCTTGCTGTTCTGTTTGCAAAACATAGATCAAATATAATTTTGGATAGTTTTGCAAATATCATATACTCAAAACATCGCACACGTTTATTAGTGTATTCTGTATCATCAATATGTCCGACTTGTAAGGAATATAGAATCTCCTCAATAATAGAATCAGTGTGAAGAAATTCTGCTGTTATTGGATCAACTTTTGGAATTAAATCCAATGCATAAAGTATATCCTCTCCTTTTGATTTAGCATTATATTTTGAGTATACTCTTCCGACTTCAGAAACAAAATCATCTTGGGTATAACCTTTCGATTCTATATAGTATAGTTTTAAATCTTGAATTAATAGTTCCATCATGTTCGCTTTATCTCTTATTTTGAAGTTCATAAGATCAAATCTTTGATTCAAAGTTTCCATATCATAATATGCCATCATTAATAATGAAAGAGGCAATTTTTTCCCCAAGAAACTTACATTAATAGCTGGATCATCTTTTTCTCTAACAACCATCAAAGTTGCAACATTAGTTCTCAATTTAATTGATTCGCCTCTTGTCACTAGAGGAATATCAAATAATTGAAATAATGGTATCTTTTTTCTTCCATTAATTATTATATAATTATCATTTATCAGTTTAGGAATAAATATACTCAAATCTATGTTTGAAGTTCCTTTTTGTAATTTTATAATAATACTTTGTTTAATAGTTTTTGATATTTCACCTGATGAAAATCTAGAATCTTTTAAATCCAGCTCGGTAATTTGAAAACCAATTTCTGTTACTGGTTCTATTATTTGTCTTACTATAGCCAATAGATTTTCATAATCGTTCTTTCTTATAGTAAATATATTTTTAGCTTCATCATAGATTTTGAACTGTGGATTGATTATGTTCATATAGAATTCTCCTTTATATTTTTAAGGAATTTTTTTAAGTATTTTATCAGAATAGCATCTTCAACATAATAATAATCATTTGATATACCAGCTTTTGCTACTGGTAAAGCATTTATTAATAGTTGCATCAATCTCAGATCGGGAATATAGACCCAGATTGATTTTATAAGACTTAATATTTCATTTATTCTTTCTGGATCTCTCATGTTATCTCCTCTTTTTTACATTTCATATCATGATATCCGCACCCTTCAATTTTATGGACTTTAATATGACAGGTTTTACATAAAGTTATAACTTTATCTAAATCTGCACTTTCTATCGGGTCCCATCTTATACCTTCTAAATGGTGACAATGAAGTCCAACTTCTAAATCATTTTGATGTTTACCACATTTTTGACAAGTATAATTATCAATTTCGAATCTCATTTGTCTAAGTTCAGGTTGTACTTCTCTAGATGAAGATGGTTTAAACCCTTTTGGATATTTATGTTGTCCATAAGTTGAGCATTCTGACTTACATTTATCAGAACAATATAACCTTTGTTCGCCTGCTTGCTTGCCATTTAGAGCTCTTGCTCTTTCATATACTTGCTGTATTATTGGAATAAACCATTTACCACAGTAAGCACATTTTACTTCTAAAATATTTTTATCAGTTGGACTTTGTCTACATTCTTCAGCAGAATATAGTTGTGGCATATATGTAGTATATAATGGAATATTATTGGTATAATAGCCTCCTTTCCAATTAGAAGTATTTATTCCTGTTTTTTGTTTTGCTTTATTACTCATTTTCTTTAAAGTATCTTTAGAATAAATTCCATTTTTTCCTTTATTCCATGGAATTTTACCTTTGTTTTTTTCACTAATTGCTTGTCTCATTTCATTTGTAACATAATCATTTTTTCCTTTATTCCATGCAGGCAATCCCTTTTTACTTTTACTTATATTTTTTCTCCATTCTACATTTTTTTCTTTTCCTTTATTTTTTATACTGATCTTTTTTCGTATAGCTATACAAGATGCAATATTTTTTGAACAACAATGTTTTCCATTTTTTAGAATGAACAAAGCTTCTTGCCCACAACCATATTCGCAAATCATGTTATTCTTTCTCCCTTTAATATTTTATCCATTATACCAGAATACCGGCCTTTATACATAATACCTTTTAATATACTTCGTTTTGGATTTGAAAAAGCCATTGCTAACACCCAACTTTCTTTATTCGGAACATTTTGTATACTATAATAAGAAGGTGTTATCTTTTCTCTTTCTGGTAAGAGTCTCCATTTTTGTGAATATTTCCACATTAATTGTGCAACAACACATTCAAAATGAATATGGTATATAGTTTTATCATATACATCAAAAAGTTGATCAACTATATCTGTATATGTTTTTCCTTTAAATTTGTGTAGCAATTGGGATACTGCTGCAAGATCTCCAATGATATCTGTATGTTTAATATTTTTTTGATCTGGTGATCCTTTAATAATAGCTGCTCCTGATGTATGAAATGTTCTTAGTACAAGTTGTGTTCCACGTTCACCAAGAGTTTGTGCTGCAATAATTCCAACAAATCTTGTATTCAATTTTTTATACAAATTACCATAACAAGTTCGGCATAGGTTTGGAGATTTACAAAGTATTGGAGAGCGAATGTTAATTGTTTTCCCAACAATTGACATGTAATTTTCTTTTGTAATTTCTTCTAATTTGTCATTATTTAAGTAGTATCTGTTTACAAGCATTTTTGCTTTTTTCATATTTTTGACATTAACTTCTAATAAATCTTTTGTTCCACAATCTTCCAAATTTTGATCAATTTGTAAATTAGCACATGTAAAAATTAATTTTCTGGATAAGTACCCACTTGTGCCCGTATTAAGAGCAATATCAAGAAGGCCCTTTCGACATCCATATGTTGAATCGAAAAATTCCGATTGCGTTAACCCTTCAGCTAAACTGTGTTTAATTGGAAAAGGTAGAATTTCTCCATCAAAGTTTGCAACAAAACCACGAGTCAAAATCATTTGTTTTGCTTGATCCCAACTACCTCTTGCTCCAGATTCAATCATATAAGCATATTTAAATTTTTCTTTAAGAACATTTATAATATCTTCATTGTTTACCGAAGCTAATTGTTCTTGTATAGTTTTATCTTTATATAGAGACTCACGAAGATCACGAACTCCATCAAAATCAAATTCATCCAGAGATAAAGTAGTGCCTATAAGAGTTGCATATTTAAATCCTAATTTTTTAATGTTATCAAGAACTTCACATGTTACATTTTCATGGTAGTTATCTTTTATATCATTAAGAATATCTAGAAGAATTTTCTTATTGACAATTTCTTTAATTTCTGGATAATCTTCTGGCAAACAATCATTAAACAATTTAAATCCTTCATCTGAGTCATCGCACATATCTGATGTAAGAAAATAAATGCCCAATATAATATCTTGGCTTGGAGTTGTGGTCAAATCTTCATTTGCAGGACTGCTAAGGTTTTTTGTTATAAACATCTTATTTCTAATTTCTTCTTTTGCTTCATTTGATATGGGAATATATACAGCCATTTGATCTCCATCAAAATCTGCATTAAATGGAGGACATACTAATGGATGAATTTTAATAACCTTATCAAGAGTCATTTTTATATTAAAACCTAACATTCCCAATTTATGTAATGATGGTTGTCTATTTAAAATACAAACTTCGTCTTCGGTTATTTCTTCACATATTTTATATAATATTGGTGAATTTAAATCTATACAACTATCAACGAAATCCATCGCTTTATTGAGCAATTTAAATTTTCCTAATTCGATAATTCGTTTAGCAATAGGTAGTTTATATAACTCAAGAATCATAACATATGGAAGAACACATTCATCAAGTTTTAATGTTGGGTCTGGTGTGATTACTGCACGACCTGAAAAGTCAATTCGTTTTCCTAGTATATTGCCACGAATCAATCCTTCCTTTTTTGCCATTTTTTCTAATATTCGATGGTATAATTCATTTACATCCTTTTGAAGTTGTTTAAAATAAGTATAATAAAGATTCTTATCTCGAATTATATCTATTACAGTATTTTTCATTATTTCTTTTTTGGTAAGTATCTGGACGTAATAACGATTGATTTTATCCATCAGTTGTTTTCCACCTGATGCGGCAGATGAGGGTCTTAAGTCTGGAGGCAACACAATAACATAATCTATTAATAAACTATCAATATTATCATAAACTAATTTCCATTCTGCAACACCTTCATTGGTCATCATTATGGAAAAATCCGTGACTATTTTTTTTATTGCATCTGTTCTTTCAAATATTCGAGTACCAGTTGGAATTTGATCTGCAATATTATTAATTATATGATCTTCTCCATCCATATATAGAAATGATTTTTCATCTCTCATTAATTGATCTAAAGCATCTTTTAAGGATTTTCCTCCTATCTCAATTAATAGATCATAAAATATAGGATTTACAACTGGTATTGGTAATATAATTTTAGCAAATCTGGTTCTTCGCACATCACTATTAACAATATCAACAGCGCATAGATCACATTTGCCTCCTGACTTAGAGACCCCAAAATATGTTCCACATTGACATGTGTAGTTTTTTAAGGGACCAAATATTTGCTCGGAGAATAAACCAGTTGGATGAAACTTTCTTTTACTAAATGCTTTTAAAGAAGTTACTTCTTCTAAATTTTCACAAAATTGTGAGTAATTTAATAGTTGTGGCATATTGTTATTTCTCCTCGCTAAATTTATTTTTTATAAAATCAGCAATTTCTAAGAAATGCTCTTTAACGCGGTTAGATGTTAATTTGTCAATTTCTGGCATTATATATGAAATAATTTGTTTCGCGTCAGATTCTTTTATTTCAATTTCTCGCTTTCTCAGTTCCTCTAAGATAAGCGTTTTTAAATATTCTTCAAGTTGATTAACGTTTGCTTTTTTTGGTTTACCCATTATCATCTCCTTGGTTGAGTTGAATATATACGGATTTTAATTTTTTATACGTAACATATTTTGATGGGGGCGTTATAAAGGAATTATCCAGATAGTAGGTCTTAATTGTTTTTATTAAATTATGAAAATATTTTTCTGTAAAGTTTACCTTGAGTTTATATTCTGGTAAACAAAATGCACCTGTATTTGGATCTTTATTTGGATGAATCCCAAATAAATTAACATAAAGAACTCGCCCGTTTTCTACTGTGATACATAATCCATTTATTATTAATAAAGGATGTATCATTGTTATTTCATATGCTTCTTTTTCTTTTATCATTGTATCGGGCGTGATTTGCCCCTTATAAATATAAGATTCTTGTGTAAAGGGCAAATCACGATAAAAAGATTTTATATCTTCCCGATCTTTTACATAATCGAAAACTTTATTATGCTGCTCCGGTCTCTTCCAATAATTCGACATATTTTTGACCATTCCTTTTTCTAATTGTAACGATAAAATTTGAAATTCCATTTTGTAAATCAATTAAATCTGTTAATGATTTAATTACATCAAAAGAATCTTTCAAACTATTTTGTGGAATAACAGCATAATTAAGTTTAGCAATTTTAGGAAATTCAATTATTTTCCTTTGTAAAGCATTTGTTCTTTCTCCAATAAACACTTCAACATCTTGGTGTTTATTTAAATCTAGTATTGGTTTAACGTTTTCATTAATACATTGTAATTGTTGTGATGTACCTGTTGCTTCATAAATCATATCAATTCTATTGTCTAAAGACCTTTTCATTGACTCTCTCATTATATCTTTTAATAAATTCAGATCAACTTTTTGAACTAATTTATTTAAAATCATATTTTTAATATCACCATTTTCTATAATTTGTGAAGCAAAGAATGTCGCTTTATTTATTTCCCCTTTTGTTAAATTAACTGAATATGCTCCATTGTAACTTTGTTTGTTGTAAACATTTTGTCTACAATCAATTATTAAAATTTTTCCTGAAATATAGAAGCGTACATCTATTTCTGTTTTACGATTACAAACAACATCTCTACAATCAATTACCAAATCACTTTTTGGAAGGGATGTTGTTCCTTCAACATAGCATTGATTTATTTTTGTGACAGCAACATCATCATTAATAATATCAGCAAGAGCATTAACCTTATACTCACCAATATTTGTAGAACTGTAGATTGACTGAAATACATTTTTACCTTCTACTATATCGTGATCTACAATAATAAGTTCTTTTACACAGTCTAGTTCAGATATATTTTTACAAAGAAAACCACCAAGCGTTCCAAGGCCGAGAACTGTCACTTTATTATACACTAAATTATCCTTTCATCTACTGGATTTGGGGCCAGGTTATCGCCTGGTTTGATTACATAATCTGCATCAACGTCTTTACCATTGACAAGTCCGGTAGATAGACGATCTACGTTAAGAACCTCACGCAAGAAATCACCAACTTCTTTTACACTTCTACCTGCTACAGGGAAATTACCAGATGAAGCACCACATGAAACATGAACAGTGGTTGTAGTTTTATGACCAAATGAAGCATCTGGTTTGGTCAATGTGCTTTGAGCCTTAAACTCAATACCTGTCATTTCTGCAGGAGCTGCTGCTATACTCCTGGATTTTTTTCCATGTTTTTCCAGAATTGCCTGAATGATTGTTTCTTTGTGTTTCTTGGTCAAACCGGGAAGATCCAGTTCATACACACACATGTTTTTAAGTTCTCTTGCAGTTTTTGCTTCTAGTTGTTCACGAGTAAAATTTGCCATAATTCTAAATTCTCCTAATTTAAAGTTTTTTGATT
>JAFCCM010000011.1 GCA_017610225.1 Candidatus Aenigmatarchaeota archaeon
ATTTCTTTCCATATTTTTAAAAGACCATTACCAGTTTCTATTTTATATCCAAATAAAGTCAAATCCATTTTTGTTTTTTGATATTCCTCAATTAACGGAAATAATTCTCTCAATCTCTAAGATGTTTTAATTTTTTGTCCGATCTGAATGTTTTTACCAAGCTTAAAAGTCATGTCCCTTCCTCCTTTTTAATTTCATTCCATCTCCTTTTTTTAATTTTTCATCCCATCGTCTCATTTGACCAGTGGACTTATTCCTTCCTCCTTGTCAACCAAGTCCCACCATAACCATTTACAGTTTTTGAGTATTCTGGCGGTGAGTCCTTCATATTCTCTTTCATCCTTTTTGTAAACCTTCGGCAAGTTCTTTTTTCAAAGTACCTTTTTAGCCATTTGCCGATTGTCCAGTCTGTTTTTTGTTGTTTATACCCTTTTTTAGCTTTCATAGTTTCTCCTTTAATTTCCTATTCCTCAACTTCCATTTTGGAAACTCCGTATGAGGCAACTCCAGCCTAATCGCTACATCTGGGTAAATTGTGCTGTCCTGGTAAAACTTGTCAAAATACCTGTGATGGTGTAAGACAAGTACGACAAACAAGATACAGAATAGGATTATAGCTATGTTTATTTTAATCATCTATAATCTCCTGAATATTTTTCAAAACTTTAACAGCCTTTTCAAAATCTGAAAAAGGAAAAGCTTCACACCAAGACTGAATTTTGGAAAGTTTCTCTTCGGCTCGCACTAATCGATTTTTATAAAAACAGACATCACATACTTTATATTCCGGGTCTATGTTTATAGCGTAACTTCCACATTTACATTGCTCCATTGTTCTCTCCTGGATTTTTTTCATTCCGTTTTAAACAAACCGGGCAGCAATCTTCTGGAATTACCATGAGGGGTGTAAACTGCATAGATGTTCCCGTATATTCTCCCTTAACCCATTTACAATCGGGATCATATTGAGCGCCACATAATTTACAGATTACAAGATTTCCAGCTACTGAAGACGATCTTGTCGGTATTGGTGTTGCCATTCCCATAACTATTTCTCTCCTTTTTAAAAATTTAATGCCCCTGCAATCAACTTTTCTCCCCTTTCGGTAGTTAATCATGATTTAGTAACGGCTATCATGTGACTAGCTACAGGAGCAAGTTTAACTAATATTTTTAAAATACCAAAAGGCACATTTCTCTTTATAGCATTCTCTATTTGTTGCCTCACACATATTATTTATTGTAGTCCAGGGACAATTGTATTTTATTGCATTAAAGCTATCGTTATCTTTTTTATCTTCCTTTTGTTGAAGATCATATTGATCACTGGCTTCTTTCCATCCATCCATAAAATACTCAAATCGTAATTTAAAATTATACGAATCCTTTTTGTATTTGCAGTAGTGTTCTGGATTAGCACCTGGCATAAAAGCCTTTCTGCCATCCTTTCTGTTTCTTGCTGGTATTACAGACATTTTGTTTCTCCTTCAGTTTCTCTTCCAACAATATCAAGTCATCCATAAACCAGATATTGCATAAGGTTCATACATATTTACCCCCAATAGTTATAAATTATAAATAACTTTTCTTTTGCTCTTGTAGCAGCTGTATATAACCATCTTGCGTAATCTTGATCTGTTTGATATTGATTTCGCTGTTCGAAAAGTACTACCTTTTGCCATTCTGATCCTTGACTCTTATGAACTGTGCAGGCATAACCAAAATCAAACATATCAATATCCTTTTGATCATGCCTTTTCATATCTTTTGCAAATGTTCTTTTAAAATCAATTTCCATTTCTTCATTATAATTATCTTTTCCAAAAGAACTTCTAATTGCAAGACTTGAATGTAAATCATCATCAAATCCATCCATTCTCATTGTTAGATCATAAAGCTTTTTACTTACTGGATAAACCCAAACTAAAGTACCTAATTGACCATTTTTAATTCCAGAGTTATGATTATTTTTTAAACATATAACTCTTTCATCAGGATAAGGATTATGTAATGTATAACCCAATTTATCTCGAATTTTCTTATTTAAACCAACACGAGTCTTATTAAATCCACATAATTGAATAATATTTTTTTTCTCTTCTGACCAATTAATTTTATCATATATCTTTTTAGTTTGTGGGTTATTCCAATCTAATTTAAAAACATGTTCATTAAAAATACCTGGTTTAATATAACCATATCTTCTAATGTCTATAGTTAGTTTAATAATAGGGTTATCAAGTGCTTGTCTATGTATTTCATTTAATTTAAGATCAGCATTTTCTAATAAATCAAATTTAGGACCAATAGGAGGTAATTGTCCATGATCACCACATACAATTATTGGAATTCCATAATGAGTTAAATCCATCCATAATTCTTTAGTGATCATAGATCCTTCATCAACAATAATTAAATCTATCTCTAACTCTTTTTTTAAATCCCATCCAACGAGAATTTTTTTACCATTTTTTCTTTTATATATTGGAGTATACAATAAACCATGAATAGTTCCAATATAATCATAATCTCTTGCTGAATGGTTTTCTTGAAGTTTATTTTCTAATACAAAAGCAGCTTTTCCAGTAAATGCGCAAAAAGCTATCTTATGTGCTCCTTGTTTACCAAGATCATGATTAAATCGAATACTAGAAGCAATTTCAGTCATTAATGTAGTTTTACCCGTACCGGCATATCCCACAACTTTTATAACATTATCTCTATTAGTTGCATATCTATACCATTCCAATACTTCGCTTTGAATCATTTGCTGCTCTTCTGTTAAATCCATATTTATTCCTCACCCCCAAGTCTATAAAAAATATTTGATTTTCGATTATATCGAAGATTTCCTTCTTTAATACAATTAATATGTACCCGGAAGCACCTCTGTATTTAAATCTTTTTGGGTGCCATCAATTGAAGAATTTGTCGAATTATAAAAATACTAATTCTGCTATAATAAATATTATAGCAGAAATACCTATCCAGCTTAATTTATTAACATTAATGATTTTTAAATCTCCTATTTAAAAATCATTAATCCAATTCGAACTAAACCATATATCCAAGGAATAATTAAAATAAAAACTATCCCTATAAAAATACAAAATATTGATGCCGTGATTTTTAAATCATCCAATCCTGCTGGAGATAGATCAATTTTATTTTGCCATCCAAATAACTTTAAAACTTTTCCGACCATGATAAACTCCTTTTTTTATTTGTTCTTATTTTACAAATTAGTTTCTTTATATAGTTATTAATATATATAGAATCAAATTTTATTATTTGGGAAACTTTTTTTATTTTATGTAACATATGTTAAAATAGAAATAGTGATTTAAAAGGAGAATTAAATGATAATATTGAGTGAGGTGGGAATTAATAGACATTTATTTCCTATGATTCCAAAACGGGGCAAAATCCCTAAAAATGGAAGATCTATTGAAAATATTATTGAAAGAAGAAATAGACAAGGTAAAGTAATATTTAAAGCTACTTCAGATTCTAAATGGAATAAAAGATGTTATATATTTATGGATTGGTTATCATCTAAAATTAGATCTAATTTTAATTTAAAAATATTAACAGTAAATCCAGGATTAGGAATAATTAAAAGATTAGATGATCCAAGACTACAAGATATGTATTTATTAAATAGACATGATCTAATTCATGAAATAATTATAGGTGTAAATAACCCTTTATCAGCACAAGGATCTTTGGGTAATGTATATAGATATAGTTTAGCAGTTTTATATAAAGAAGTTGCTAAAGATTTAAAATGGCAAAAAAATGATGTTAAAATGATTATTAAAATAATTAGCAATTGTAAATTTATAACTGAATATAAATTTCAAACTATTAAACCAAATACTGCTAAAACTGGCGAATTTGTACATTCGTATAAATCATATGATTTTGAACCAATATTTAATGTTGAAATTAATGATAAAGAAGCTGAAATTAATTTTAATACTGGCTATAGTATTTGTTTTTTACATAATATTTTTACTGGGGCATATGAAACAATTAATGATAATGATGATTTATATAGACTATCTGAAAATACTCAATTTCTATATAGACAAATATTTTTTACATACGGAGTCTTACCTAAAGTTTATTTAAGAATGGATCGTGCTTTTAGATTTTTAAATATAACTACTGAAAATTCAACAAATAAAAAAAAATTATTTAAAAAAATTATAAACGAACTTTCAACGGTAAATAGGATCCAATTAAAAAGAAAAGTTAATGATGAATGTTATGAATTTTCACTTGGTATAAAGAAAAAAGAGAATAAAATCATACCATTAACATCAGAACTTGAAAGACAACTACAGAAATTTCAAAATAATTGGGATTCATATAAGGAAGGAAATGGAATATTTTAGGAACTAATTAAAGATTTTTTAGGAACTAATTAAAGACAATTTTAATTTTAGGAACTAATTAAACAATTTTAGGAACTAATTAAAGATATGAGCTACTTTTTAGGAACTAATTAAAATGGTATTTGAAATTAAATAATAAAATCAATAAGTTAAAACATAAAATTGTGTTTAAGACCTTATTATTAAGACCTTAATAAGAGAATACATAAAATATGACATTAAATTAAGGTTAAAATCAATATTTAGATTATTAATGAAAAAGGAGTTAAGCTATGTACACAGTCACCCCACGAGTACTTACGCCTGATGGCGTGTTACTAGTTCTTTCAAGAGTGGCTAAGTCTATTAAATAAAATCAGGTAACATATAAAAGAGTAAATAGAGCATTTAGAATAACTATTAAGAAAGGAAATTTCAAAAATGAATTATGAAGATTTAAAATGGATTAACCAGTCTTTGTATTCGTACAAAGATAAACAATTTGAAACAAACGGATACCTGGATATTTCAGTGAGTATTAATACTACAGATGATATAAATTTTAGTCAACCTAAACTAATTTTTAATTTAGATAATCAAGGACAAAAAAGAAATGTTAGATTATCTTACCCTAATGTGGTAGATTTATTAAAAGCATTTAATGAAATGGCTAAAGGGCTAAATGAAGTATTTCAAAGACAAGAGACAGGCGCTATAACAAGAAGATATAATAACAACAAGGATTTTGTATTTGAATTTCAAATGTATAATGGAGAACCAGTAGTAAGGTTATTTATTAGTCACAATGAGTCAGATAAAGGTAAAATAATATTTCCATTTTATCCTGAATATGAAACTATAGGTCAGCTATTAAGATTATTTAAAGAAAACTTTATTAAATTTTCAATAGATTTACCTTCTAGATATCTTGCTAGTATTAGTGTTAATAGACTCTTAGAAACAACTAATTTACTTAAAACATTACCTAGTCAATTAGTTCCTATTCGACCAGAGAGTTATCCTTCACCGCATCCAGTATATGACCTAGATAGAAGAGTAGAGATAGAACCATCAATCAACGCAGCTAGCTCCGAAAATATAAAGTACACAGGTACGCATTGTGCTATTTGTGGAGAAGATCAATTTGATACCAGAAGTGGAATAACTTGTAAAAATGGACATGGTGGAGCAGATAGTTTAGATGATGATGAAGGTAATGAACCACCTAATAATAGTGAGTTCGAACAATTTGCTGCTGAGGAAGAACCTAAAGTTAGAATTCCTGAGTTAGAAAGTGATGCATTAGAACCAAAGGATGCCATCTCACAAGAGTATAAGAGTCCATTTATAGAGCATACATTGAAGAATAATATCCTTAATTTGCAAGAAATGTTATACGCATTATTCACTAATAATAACCCTTTAAGAACCATTATGAACACAATATATAATGGTGAAGGTTATACACTTTTACCTGGTATAAGTGTGAATGATTTAAAGTCTGTAATGTATATATCTAATCTTTATTTTAAAATGAACTTCCAAAGTTATATCCAAAATCAAACTGGATTTCCAAGTGCTATACCTGTTGTTAAATATAATGGAAGTAGTGATGATAGAACGACTATTGAATTAAGTTATGACTTAATGATGATTAGTGCATATCTAAAATTATATAGAAATAGAATGGAAGCTATTAACTCTGACCCTTACTCTAATGGAGCATTAGTACATTTCTCTTTTAGATGTTTCCTTGATGTAGCAACTTATAGTTATTTAAGCGGAAAGAATTCAGAAGCTATTAAGAATACAATAGTATCAAGATTTAAATATTTTAGAGAAACTGGTTTCTTTGATAATTTTGATAAAAATTTAGAAGGTGAAAATCAGAAAGTTATTTATGAACAAGAGATTGGAGAATTTATTGATAAAGTATTTGATAATGTAGTAGAATCAGATAATATTAACATAAGACATTTTAATGCTCATGATACTGGTTCTGTAAAATTACCACCTGAGAATAATTTTAATTTAGAACAAATAACAAATGACATTGTGAAATATGAGATTAAAACATTATTTGGACAAAGAATTGAAGATTTAACAAATGATGAAGAAATTATTTTGTTATTTAATAAAAAATTAAAGAAAAAATATAAACCAACTGATCATAGACCAGACCCTAGAAAACATGAAACTCATGTTTTAAGGTTTGTTAAATTAAAAGCTAATGAGTTACAAGAATCTATTAGAGATAATTTTATAGAATATATTAAAGAAGTTAGTGATGGTGATGTTTATGATTATTTTAATGATAACTTTAAATTAGAAGAGTTACCAGAAATAATTTTACAAGCTGTTTATACTTGGGAAAAACATTCTCAAACTAAAACAAAATATACAGATTATGTAGTAGATATAGAAAATTGTATTAGTAAAGATCTAATTATTTCAAAATTAAAAACATTAGATAATGAAGAAGTAGAAGAAGCTGGTGATTGGTCTAACGCATTTGAAGATATTGAATTATAAAAGAAAGGAAAATTGAAATGTCATTAACACTTGGAAAACTATTTGATAGAAATTATACCATGAGAATCCCATTTTTGGATGGATATTATAACATTGGAACATTTTTTAATAAGAGATCAACAAATCTTTTGTTTAGTGTTGAACCTGAATTTGATAATACCCCAACCAAACATGGTATTAAAATTAATATGTTTAAAAATTTAAAGTCATCTAAATTTACTGAAACATTTTTAAATCTTCATAATTTTAGAAAAAATACTTTAGATATTATGAATCAATTTGAAAATATTAAAGATGATTATTCATATGAGATTGGATTTATTTTAAATGAAACTTTAAAACTATCTAAGGTTGAGATTAATGGAAAATATCTTTATGATGTATTAAATTTATATGGATTTACTATGACTTCTTATAATGGTGAGTTTATTTTTATTATAGCAGAAAGACAAAATATACTAAAGAAACTTGGAAAGAAAATGGTCCGCACGACGGGAATACAAATTTCGACTAGTAATGCTCTTGGATTATTAAATGAATTTCATCAAGAATCTAAAGATTGTGGTAAAGAAGGATTACACCCAAAAATAATAATTCCATCTGATGAAAAAGAAATTATAACATTAGATGATTTAGAATAATTGGAGATTTTATAAATGAATAATAAACATCACCTTTGTGATTATGGTTGTAGGAAACCAGCGAAGTATCAATTCAAAAATGGTAGGTGGTGTTGTAGTAAAAGTCATCAACAATGTTCTGTAAATAGAAAAAAAACAAGTAATTCATTAAATGGACATATAGTTTCTAAAAATACATGTAAAAAAATTAGTAAATCAAATACAGGAAAAAAACATTCTAAAGAAACTAAAGAAAAAATATCAAATTCTTTAAAAGGATTTAAACATTCTAAAGAAACTAAACAAAAAATGTCTGAAAAAATTCCTTGGAATAAAGGTAAGATAAATATTTATTCCAAAGAAACATTACATAAAATGAGTGAAAATAATAGAGGCAGAACTCCTTGGAATAAAAATATAAATAATTGTTTTTCAACTTCTTCAATAAAAAAAATGAAGCAATCTTTAAAAGGGAGAATACCTTGGAATAAAGGTAAAATAAATTGTTTTAAACATAATGAATATACTAAAAAGAAAATGTCAGAATCTCATAAAGGTTTAAATACATGGAGTAAGGGAACTAAACTTTCTAAAAAAACTAAAAAGAAAATGAGAGGTAAAACTCCATGGAATAAAGGTATTAGATTATCAATTCTTGAAATACAAACTAGATATCCAACTTTTTCTAAAATTGAAGAAATGTTATATACAAAAAATAAAGATATACAAGTACATTGTAAAAACCATAAATGTAAAAATTCAAGAGAAAAAGGTGGTTGGTTTACTCCAACTCATAATCAATATCATGATAGAATAAATGCTTTAGAAAAAGATGATGGAAATCAAGCTGCTTATTTTTATTGTTGTGATGAATGTAAAATAGAATGCCCTTTATATAATAAAAAAGTTTCTACTCTAATAAAAAATGATAAAATTAGAGCAGGACATATTAAAGAAGAACTATACACATTTGAAGAATATCAAACTTTTAGACAACAAGTTTTAAATCGAGAAGATGAAATTTGTGAATACTGTGGAGAAAAAGCTAATCATGTGCATCACTCTCGTCCACAGAAATTAGAACCAGGTTTTATACTTGATCCTGATTTTGGAGTAGCTTGTTGTGAAAGTTGTCATTATAAATATGGTCATAAAACCGGAACAGAATGTAGTACTGGAAATTTAGCAAATATGATATGTAGATAGGAGATAAAATATGCCAACAGAAACAGATCAATATCATCAACAATTTATACATAATGTATTTGGTTGTTTTATAGAAAATACTTTAGAATATTTTGCTGATTATTTATATCCAAGATTCCAACATCAAGTTGTTGGCACGTATGATAAAGCTGTAGAATATATAACTAAACAAGAACATTATGGTAGAGAGGGAGATAAACCAAATCTTCCTGCACTTATTCTTAACCCTACTGGTGATTTTGATTTAGATGATGCTCAATCTCTTGCAAAACAATTATGGAGATTTCCTCATTTAGCACCTCATCTAGCACAACAATTATTTATGCCAATATATCAAGATAATAATGTTGAAGTTAATGTTGCATTTACTAGATTAAAAGGTGAGATAGAATTATTAGCTTTATTACCTTCTTTTTATGAATATTTTGATTTAAAAATATTCATAATCCAGCATTTTGGCGGACAAGGAAGACCAATTGAACCAATGTATTTTAATGATTTTATTATTTTACCAGATGAATTAGTTAATTATCAATATTCAAATGATGCAACTGGTGAATCATATAAATTAGATTGGAAGAACAATGGAGCTTATGAATTTTTAGTAGAAACAACTAATAAAAATGAACTAGTAGTTCCAGGAAAATTAAAACCTAGATATACTTTAAGAGGAATGTCAGATGGATCAACTAGATATGGTGGAATGGATGATGTTGCTAATTGGAGATTAAGTTGTATTGTTGAATATGAAATTGAGATTCCTACGTTTCTTCTTCTTAAAACGGATTATATATTAGAAAATATAGATTTTAATTTAAGGTTTGGTTCTGCATATTCAAAATATGCAGATTATAATTTACCAGTAAATGAAATTACTATACAAAGACATTGGGATTCTGGAATGCAGGAATCCACTAATACTATAATAAATACAACGGTTGAAGATAATCCAGATGTAATGAATGATCTAAATTCTAATACAAATACTAGTAGTATTGATGATCCTTCTATTGAGGGTAGTGGTGAAACTAATTATGACTATCAAGGATTACCACCAGAATCTTTATGTGATACAGAAAAAATAAGTAGAGAATTAATATTTAAAACTAGATATTTCCATGAAGTAACTCAAGAACAATCTGATTCAACATCAGATGTGATTATAATATTACCAGAACTTATTTTTGATCCAACATTAATAAAAGTACAAAGTAAATATGGTTTAATGGATTATGGAGATGATTATTTATTAGAAAATGGCGGACAGGATTTAAAAATTATAGTTGATAATGTAAATCTTAAAAAAGGTGATTTCATTGAAATATTTATATATGAAACTCCTTATGCACAACCTAATCCGTTATTCTTATGTGCTGGTTCTTCTGTAATATCAACAACTGATGAAACACCTGAACGAGCTTCTATTGAAGTTAAATGGGCATTAACTAGTAATGCAATTTGTAAAACAAACGTATATGTACCTATGATTTTAGTGGAGTAATATTATGAGTGAAGAAAAAGAATTTATACATTTTTGTGATAATCCGAATTGTCCAAATTATGATTTAGAATTAAACGATGAAAGACATTACCATGATGACCATGTTATAATAGGTGCTATATGTGGTATATTAAAAACATATCCATATAAAGTTAAAAAAGTTATACCAATAATACAATTATGTTATTTTATATTTAGAACAACATTACATGCAGTAGTTGAAAAAACATTTTATTTTTGTGATATATGTCATGGCGCAATACAATTTAAGGAAATTAATTATGACCAATTTAATAAGTAATTATTTAGAACAAATATATAATACAGATAAGGTTACTAAAAAAGTTAATGTTTCCGGTGGTATTATATTTAAAGAACAACCTGGAGAAAAACCAGCACTACTACTTATACAAAGATCTGCTGATGATCATTGGCCTGGATATTTTGAATTTCCAAGGGGCAAGTGTGATTTTGGGAACAATGAAGGTTTGATTCATTGTTTAAAAAGAGAAGTAAAAGAAGAGACTGGGTTAGATATTATTCCGTTGAAATATATTGATAAATTTTCTTATACTGCTGACAAAGGAACTAGACTTTCAACACAACATAATTTTTTATGTAAAATGAAAAATCCTAATCAGGAAATTAAATTATCTAAAGAGCATCAAAGGTATCAATGGATAACAACGCCAGGCGAAGCTGAACTAACTGTACTCCCAGAAATGAAAAAATCTATATTAAAAGCATTTGAAATGGTTGATCCAGATACACAGATAGTTAATTATCCAGAAAATGATTTTACCAATAGTGTAAATATAGAGGAATAATCATGAATCTTCAAGAAAAAATAAAATTGTCAGAAGATCTAACTGATTTATATTTAGATGAAGTTGGAGCAATGGCTATAAATACTGCTTTGAATGCAGTTAATACAGTACAAGGAGTTGCTCACGATGCTGAAAGATTAAAAAAATGGGCATCAGAGAAAATAGAAAAAAGAAGAAAGATATTAGCGAAAAAGAAGAAAGAAAAAGCTTTGAGAAAAAGAAAAAAAGGACTCTTTAATAAAATTAAATGGTAAAAAATAGGAGTTAATGTTATGGACAAAATTAAAGCTGCACAACAACTAGCAGAAAAATTACTTGATGAAGCTTGCATATGCCAGGTTGGTGGTGATAAAGGTGCATTAAAAGATGAGCCAGAATCAATTAAAAAATCTGAAGAAGATCTTAAAAAAGCTGTTAAAATGAAACAAGAAGCTAAAATTTCATCAATGGTTGATAAGATTAGTACTTATTTAGGTGAAAGCCCAACTGATGCACAAATAGCTAAAATAAGACTTGGTGTAGAAAGAAATGATAGAAATTTAAAATTGGGAAATAAGATGGATCCCAAAGCTAAAGCTAATGCTAAAAAACGTAAAGAATCAATTAAAGAAGCTGACCAAGTTAAAATAGCTCAACAAAAAGATACTTTACTTGATAACAATGATAGAATTGTTAAAGATAAAGTTGATAAAGAAACTTGTTTAGATCCAGTTCCTACAGTTGAATCAGGAGTTCTTACTGGGGTTCAAAAATGGGGTAAACAAATTATGGATAGAAAAAGAAAAAAAGGTTTAAAAATAACACAAAAAAAAGATGAAGCTTTAAAGAAAGTTATGAAAGGTTAATATTTAAAAAAGGTGAATATGTGAAACAATTTAATTTTGAACAAAAATTAGTAAACAACAAACCAATATCAAAACATGATATAAAAAAGTTAGGTTTATCTAATGTATTTAATAGTATAGTAAATACATTAGATGAACTTAGAAATAAAAAATTTAATATGGTTATAGTAGATTGTGTTAATAATGCTCCATTTACACAAGATAAGTTTAAAAAACAAATATTAAAAAAGAAACAAAAATATATAATGAGTTTTAATGTATATCAACAATTATGGTATGATATATATAGAAAGAAAAAAATTCTAAAACCTGCTGGTCCAAAATTTAATAACCTCTATAGACCATATATAGGACAAGATCTTACAAATAAAACTCTATTAGTGTCCCGGACAGGTGGTTTAGGTGACCTTTTATTTATTCAACCAAATCTTATTTATTTAAAAGAAAAATATCCAACATGTACTATTAAATTTGCCTGTGGCCCACAATATCATGATATGATTAAGTATTGGAATTGTGTTGATAAGGTATTAGATTTACCCCATACTTTTAATCATTTTCTACAAGCTGATTACCATGCTTATTTTGAAGGTGTTATAGAAAGGTGTTTAGAAGCTCATACTAAAAATGCTTATAATTTATTTTCAAGATGGTTAGGTTTATATTTGCCTGATGATAAATTAATTCCTGTTCAAACACCAACCCCATTAAAGACAGCAATATGTAAAAGATTTTTAAAAGATCATAATATTGAAAAAAACAAATTATTATTATTTCAAATAAAAGCTTCTTCACCTATTAGAACTCCAAGACCAGGCATTTGGAAAGATTTAATGTTAAAATTAATTGATAAAGGATATCAAATTGTTATAACTGATAGTCCTCTCTCTTCTCCAAAGATAGAGTTATTTAGACAATTAGTTGGATCTAATCAGGTTTATAATTTTGCAACATTCTCTGAAACAATAGATTATACTATTGCTATGGCTGCTCTTGCTAAATGTTGTGTATCACCAGATTCATCATTAATACACATTTCAACAAGTGTTGGTACACCAGTTTTTGGTTTATATGGACCATTTCCAGGTGAAATTAGATTAACAACTTATGATAAAGTTGATTGGATAAATGCTAAAAAAGAATGTGCACCTTGCTTTCAACATGGTTCAAACCCATGTAAACACTCAACTAATGGGCATTCTAATTGTTATGATAATATAGATATTAATGAATGTGTAACTAAAATAGAGAAATTAATAAAAGAAAGTATACATCAAGATATGGACAAAGAAGCATTAATTAAACATTGTAAAATAGTTTAGCGCATGAAGGTTATACTCATGAAAATGAAATACTAATAAGATTTGTTGAAATAATTAATGAACAAGATAAAGAAGGTAAAATCTAAGATAGATTTGAAGGTGAGCTTATTTTATTTGGAAGTTTAAAATATCCATCATAGAATAGAATTTAAAAAAAGGAATAACAAAATGAATAAAAATCAATGGTTGAAGGATTATGGAAAAAGAATTGAAAATTTAAATTATACAATTCAAGAGTGTATTATGATTGGATTTGCTGATGGAAAATTAGATTTAGAAGAAGTAATGAAATTATTTAGAGGGTGTATTGTAGAAATAAAAAACCTTCAAAACCAAGTTGAATCATTAAAAGAATCTTTAAGGAACACAAATGAAAAATAAAAGTTTAACATTAACAGTTAAATCAAAAGATATTGAAATCATAGAAGAAAAAGATAATATTACAGTTCATATAAATAATGATATTGTTTTAAATATAATTATGGAAGGGGGTGGAATGATTCACTCTAAAGGTGATTTTTTTATTGTTTCGGAAGGTGAGTTAGGATTAATGTCTTTTGGTAATCCCTTAACTCTTGATTCAGTTAATAGTGTAATTCATCAAAATTATAGAGAATCAAAACTATTAAAAGATTTACCTGAATCAATTGAATATAAGAAAAAATGCGATGAAGAAAATCAAAAAAATATTGAGTTTGTTATAACTCAAGAAAGATTTAATAGACTGTTAAAAGATAGAGTTACAATATTAGAAAATAAAATAGAAGAAATTGGTGATATTTTAAAAAAATTATGTGGATAAATTATGAAAAAAATAATATATGAAAAAATTTCTATGCCAAAAGTAAAATATATTAAATGTGATTTTTGTAAGAAAAAATATGATCCAAAAATAGAAATATTTGAAACTCAAGAAATGATTAATATTCGTCATAATTGTGGTTATGATTCTATTTTTGGTGATGGTAAATTTATTGAATTAGACATTTGTCAACATTGTTTTAAAAAAATAATGTTGACAAATTTAGAAAATAAAATATGTTAAAAAAAGGAGGTTATTATGCCTGGTGTAGCTCGTAAAGACGATGTTTGCACAGGTCATTGACGGATGTTTTCCCTCAAGACCTAATACTAATTGGAGTCCAGATACCTTTGTAAATGGGCGAAATGTTCATAGACAAGGTGATTCATGGGCTTCTCATTGTTGAGGCACCCCATGCCATGGCGGGTCCTTGGCAAGCGGTTCATCAACACATTACACAAATGGCAAAGAAACTGGAAGGTGTGGTGATCCCATTAGCTGTGGTTCTTCCGTAGCATCTTGTTCTGGTGATACATTTGTTGGGAATTAGATAGTAAATTTAAAAAACCACGAGATGGGTCTGGATTCACAACTTGAACTCTAAGATAAGGATAAACTTATGTATAATATGGGTAATACTCATAAACCTGATTTAAAAAGATTTGCAGACTTACCAGATATTAAAGAAGGAACTAAATTAAATTTTAGTGAATATAATATTACTCAAACAGAATTATTATGTTGGCTAGATAATAATACAAAAGTTAAACATGTATTAAAATATACTGAAGAAACTGATTATTATATCTTTTTTAAAAGTGAAAATGAATATAAAAAATTAAGTGAATTTTTAGAAACAAAATATATTAAAGCTGTATAGGAAAATTAATAATGATGTTAAATCAAATAGATAAATCATTTAAACATGGAAAAATTTTAAAATTGGAAATTTTTGTGTTATAGAAGAAGATGTAATCATTGGAGGATAGAAAAAAATGAATGATAAATTAAAAAAGACTATGGAATTTTTTAGTGTTCCATGGAAATTAATAGTTGCAATAGGTATAATAGTTAGTTTATTTGTTGGTTTATATACGATAGATAACAGGTTCGCAAAATCTAGTCAATTAGTAGCTTTAGCTTCAGAAGTGGATGAAGATATGAAAGGTAAATTTTTATTAGCAGAAGCTCAATCTGTAAAAACATTTCAAGTCTTTCAAATACAGCAAATAACAATGAATAAAGCTATTCAATTACAAATCTTACATATTCAAAAAGACTCTCTTGACAAAGAGTATTGGAGTTTAAAAAGTGCAATTAGAAAAAATCCTGGTGATTTAGAGTTACAGGAAGATTTTTCTGATGTTAAAATTCAAAGACAACTAATCAAAGAAAGAATAGACAAAAAAATTCTTGAAAAATAACTAGATAGATTTTATACTCGTACCCATTAATTAATATATTTAGTAAATTATTTTTAAACTGAAAAAGAAAAAGGTAAAAATTATGTCTGAACCTAAAAATCCTGATACAATTATCATAAAAAATAAGATGTATCCACAAGGATTAACAGAGGGACAGGTTTGGAAATACTACCAAGACTATAAAGGTGTTATATTAAATAATACCAGAGGTCGTGATCTAATGTTTGCTATTATGGTTGAACTTAATAAACCCATTATGAAAAGACGAGGAACGGGATTTGAGGTTATTCAGCTAAGTAATAATAACTATGATACAATAATGACAGGTAGAACAGTTACTATTTATCCAACAATGAGAGCATATGAAGACTTTTGTGTTATTGATATAGATATTGATAATTGGGTTAAAGCTCAAGAAGTAACATTTTATATTTATGATATTATGGAAAAAGCAGATTTTGTAATGAATTTAAAAATTCTATATACAGGTAAAAATTCTTTTCATATTCATTGTAAATTAAGAAATAAATATCCTATTAATAAACTTAAAATGATTCTCTTAGATCATATTCAAAGAAATCAAACACAAGAATTTACTACTCAACATAAAAGATCTGCTTGGAAACCTAATATAGATTTATCATCAATGAAATATAAAGGAGCATATATATCAGAAGGATCTCTTTCTATATGGGGATTGAAATGTATGCAAGTTCCTATTAATAAATTAAAATCTTTTAAACAATGGATGGCGAAAATATAAAGTTTTGGACAAAAAATAAAGCAGTTAAATTAATAACCACTTTATTTTTTAAATTATTTAATATAAAAATCTTTAATTAACATAAAACACTCGATAATATCTTCTGGCATTTCCCCAGATTTTTTTTTAAATTTCTTTTTTATAAAAATTTGAAAAAGTTTAATCAAACCAATTTGAATTGAATAAGTTAGGATTATTGAAAAAAGAAATAAAGTCATTAGCCCCCAATGGCCTGAAAACCCTACAATTAAACTCAAACAGAATCCAATTACTACTGATACATACCAGGACAAATTGTTTAGTATTTTTTCTATTTTATCCCACATAAATGGCCTCCTTTTAATTTTAAAAATTAGCAAACTATCCATCTATCTTACCAAATAATATATATAGTAGATTAAACTTTAATGGATTCGTAAATTTTAGGAACATTTTTTTTCAAATGAGAACATATTATAAATACATAAATTAAAGCTAAAGGAGAATATAGAATGTATGATTTAGTAATTTTATATAGCGGAGGTAGTGACTCTCGTATTATGTTAGAAATGGCATTGGAACTTGATCTTAAACCTTATTGTATTATGATTGATTATGGTCAATTAAATATAGAAGAATTGAAGTTTGCAAAGAATCATTTAGAAAAAGCAGGAATTGATAGTCAAACTGTAAAAATTAGTGGTTTGGATATTAATAGTGGTTTAACTGGTGATGGTGTTAAAAATAAATTTGAAAAAGTTCATTCCCATCATGTTCCTGGGAGAAATACAATGTTTCTCAGTATAGCATTTAGTATAGCAGAAAGTAAAAATATAGCTATAATTTGGATAGGGTCAGATTGGTCAGATGTTTTAAATTTATTTCCTGATTGTTGCCAAGAATATATTGTATCAATGAATAATGTTTTTAAAGTAGCTGGTCCAAAACCAATTGAATTACAGGCGCCTCTATCAGGTATTTCAAAAGAAAATATTTTGAAAATGTTAAAGAAAAAAGGAATTAAAGAAAATGAAATTTATTCCGGGTATGGAGAATTTTCATAATGAAATATGTAAATAAAAAAGGAAACGAATAATGACTGGTGCTTATTTAAGAGTAAAAAGAAATGATAAATGGGAAAATGTAGAGGTTGAACATTTAACTAATGAAGAAAGAGAATCTCTTTTAAAAAATGATGGTAGATTAATACATTGGTTACATCTTGTATGTAATAAACTTTCTGAAATAGAACCTATTTTAGATGATCTTGAGAAAGATGGAATATTAAAACGAGGATGATATGGACAATTGAACGGGCGTATTATGAAGTTAAAATATATTATTAATTTATATGGTGGACCAGGAGTTGGCAAAAGCACTGTGGCTGCTGAACTATTTTCTTTAATGAAAAAAGAAAATTATAATGTTGAATTTGTAACTGAATATGTTAAGGAATTAACATATGAAGGGAGATATAATGTTCTAGATCAAGATCAATTGTATGTCTTTGCAAAACAACATAGAAAAATATTAAGGTTAAGAAACAAAGTCGATTTTGTTATTTCAGATAGTCCTTTATTATTATCTATAGTATATTCTGAATTGAACCCTTATAATATTCATGATCATTCAATTTTTGAAAAATTAGTTTTTAATATTAATGAACAATATGAAAATATTGATATTTTATTATTAAGAAATGAAGAATATGATTATAAACAGGAAGGTAGATATCAAGATAAAGAAGGTGTTTTATTTGCTGATAAAGCTATAAAGAAAGTTATTGATAGACAATGTAAAGGTATTATGCATTTATTATCAGATGATAATGTAGTTAATAAAATATTAAAATTTGTGAGAGAACATGAAGAAAAATAAAAATTGGGATGAATATTATTTAGGTTTATGTGTAGCTGTTGGTTCTAATTCTAAATGCCATTCAAGACAAATTGGAGCAATCTTAGTTAGAGATAATATTGTTATTTCTACTGGTTACAATGGACCAGCGAGAGGAATTCCAGAGTGTGTTGAAAGATTATACAATGATCCTATTATGATGTCAGAATGGAACCATAGAGGTATAACTGGTAGTTTGGTTGCTGAGGCTGTTGAGAAAAAAATATGTCCAAGAAAAGTTTTAGGATTTTCATCTGGAGAAGGTCTTGAGTATTGTTGCGCAGTTCACGCTGAAAAAAATTGTATAGTAGCTGCTGCAAGATTAGGTATTGCAACTAAAGGATCTACTCTTTATATGAATGCTAATATATCTCCGTGTACACAATGCTACTCAGCATGTATTAATGCTGGTATAAAGGAAATTGTTTTAATTAAAAATAATATATATGATCCATCATTAGAATGGTGTATGAAATATTCTGATATACTAATAAGGGAATTTGATATTTAAAATGTTATGTTATTATGGATGCGGACAAAAAGCTATTTACCAATTTAAGAATGGTAAGTGGTGTTGTAGTAAAGTTCCACAACAATGTCCTTATCTTTGTAAAAAAAATAGTGAACGACAAAAAAATAACCCTATTGTACCATATAATAAAGGTAAGATTGGTTTATATAAACATTCTAAAATAACCAAGAAAAAAATGAGTGAAAACAGATCTGGTAAAAAACATCCACTATATGGTAAACATCATTCAAAAGAAACTAAGAAAAAAATTGGATTAGGAAATAAAGGTAAAATTATTTCTAAAGAAACAAGAGAAAAACTAAGAATATCTAATACTGGTAAAAAACATTCAATAAAAACAATTCAAAATATAATAAAATGTAATAAAAAAAGAAAAGGAACTCGTTATTTAACTATTTCTAAAATAAAAGAAAGATATCCTACATTTTCTAAAATTGAAGAAATGAGATATAACCCTAATAAACCAGGTGAAAAAGAAATACAAGTTCATTGTAAAAATCATTTATGTAAAAATTCAAAAGAACAAAGTGGTTGGTTTGATGTCGGAAAATGGCAACTATCTGATAGAATAAGAGCTTTAGAATCTATTAACGGAACAGATGGATCATATTTTTATTGTTGTGTTGAATGTAAACAGGAGTGTCCATTATATAGTTTAAGAAGTGATCTTTTTATCCACAAAGAAAAACTTTATACATATAAAGAATATCAAACCTGGAGAACAACAGTTTTAGAACGAGTTGATTATCTTTGTGAATATTGTGAAGAACCTGCAACAGATGTTCATCATTCCCGTCCTCAAAAACTTGAACCAGGTTTTGTTTTAGATCCTGATTTCGGAGTAGCTTGTTGTGAAAGTTGTCACTACAAATACGGACATAAAACTGGAACAGAATGTTCTACAGGAAACTTAGCTAATAAGGAGTGTTTATGAAGCAAAGAAAAATAGGTGAAGAGTTACAAAAAAATCAAACAGAAGGTGAAGCTGTAAGATATGATTTTATGAAATTAAGATGGGACTTACTCCCAACTGATGCAATCGAAAAAATTATTGAAATATACACACATGGGTCTATAAAATATAATGATCATAACTGGCGGAAAGGATTTCATTGGTCCAGATGTATTGGTTCTTTAATGAGACATCTGAATGCTTTTAATAATGGCGAGGACATAGACGAAGACTCAGGAGCTTTACATCTAAGTCAAGTAGCTTGGAATGCAATAACTCTTTTATGGTTTCAATTATATGGTAAAGGTACTGATGATAGAGTTATAACATTTGATAATCCAGAATTAATGATAACATGTAAAGAAGATATTCAAAAACAAATTGATATGTTTTGGAATATATGTGAACAAAAAATGAAGGAGAAAGAAGATGGTAAGAGTATATCTCGCAGGTAGTATTTGGGAAACTAATTATAGAGAATACACCACAAAAACATTTGGAGATAAACTTCAATTACTTGATCCAATAAAAGAGAATGGAGTTAATGTTGATTCAATAAATAATGTAGTTGAAAGATCAAAAGAAAATTGGGAAATTGTTGAATTAGATAAAGAACTGATTGATTATTCTGATGTTTTTGTTGCATTTATAAAAGGATGGACAGCAGGTACTTTAATGGAAGTTATGTATGCATATCAAAAACAAAAACCAATATATATAATAACTGATCCAAGAGAAGTATTACATCATGATGTTTGGTTATCATATCATACTACCCAGAATTTCTTTAATATTGACGATTGCTTCAACCATATTCTAAAACAAATAAAATAATCTTCTATATATATAAATATACATAAAGTAAGTAGTTTGTATATTAATTTTTATAGGAGGATGTTATGAGTAGATTTGGTGATTTAATTAGCAAGAATCTTATTTACACTCGTTTTGGTAAAAAATTTAAAAAAATTAACCGTGATGAAATCATTAAAGAAGGTGCAATGCAATCGTGGGAAGATGGTGAATTGCAACCACTTGGTAATGGAGATGGAAAAACCATTGGTGATATACCATCTTCTTTTTCTAATGAAAGAGATTTTTATAACCCAATTTAGTTAAGGTGAATTATGGATCATTTAGATATTGTACGAAGATTATGTGACAACAACTGTGATACTTACATTGTAGGTGGTGGAATCAGAGATATGTTATTAGGTAATGATCCTGATGATTATGATGTTGTCACTGAGGCTACTCCGGATAAAGTTTTGGAGTTGTTTAAAGATTGTAATGTTAAGCAGGTTGGTAAAAGTTTTGGAGTTATCTTAGTTGAAGGTTATGAAGTTGCGACCTTTAGATATGATAGATATAAAGACTCCAAATGTATTGTATCTTTTGCAGATACTATTCATGAAGATTTAAATCGAAGAGATTTGACAGTTAATGCCATGGCATTTTGTGAATTAACTGGAGATTTAATTGATGATCATGGTGGAAGATCGGATCTTGAAAAAAGGATTATTAAATTTGTTGGTGATCCTTATGAACGAATTACAGAAGATCCATGCAGAATTCTTAGAGCTTGTAGGTTTTTAGCTAAGATTGATGGAACTTTTGATCTTGATACTTTTCAAGCTTTAAATAGATCAGTAGTTTGGTATGAAAGATTAAAATATGTTGCTCCAGAAAGAATTAGATTAGAAATTCTTAAAGCAATGAAGACTCCAAATGCTTCTATATTTTTTGAAGCGCTTCATAGTATTGGAGCACTTGAACATATTTTTCCAAGTTTAGATGTTTGTTGGAAGCATGAACATGGATCTCATCATAAAGAAAATATATTTGAACATTGTATGTATGCCGGAGATGCAATTACTACTGATGATCCTATTCTTAAATTAACTGGATATCTTCATGATGTTGGTAAACCACCTTCTTTTAAAGACGGTAAATTTATAATGCATGAAGTTGTCGGAAGGGATTTAATCCAAGATGAATTAAGAAAACTTACTTTTTCATCAGATGAAATCTATAGAATTTGTGGTTTGGTTAGATTACATATGAATTCTATTCAAAAAATGACTCCAAAAGCAATTAGAAAGTTGCTTAAAAAGTTTGATGAAAAAGGAGTTATCATTGATGACTTTATGGTCTTAAGAAAAGCTGATAGAAAAGCAAACATTGCAAGAACAGATTTCACAGAAGAAGAATGGATTGCAATGGAAAATCAATTAAGACAAGAATTTGTTGAAGAAAGACCTTTTAATATTCACAGTCTCGCATTTAAAGGAGGAGATATTATTAAAGAGTTTAGTTTAGAACCAGGGCCAATTATTGGAAAACTTCAAAGATTGATGTTAGATCATATTATTGATGTTGGTCAAGAGTATAATACTTATGAGGATTTAGAAGTTTTTGTAGATAGAGCTTTGCAACTTAAACTTGTTTAAAAAAATGTCCTTTAATTAATTTTAAGGGACATTTTTTTTGTCAATTTTTTATACATATGGAACATATTATAAATAAATACGAAAGGAAAAAGTGAAATGAGCATTGTAGATAAACTAACTAGTCGAGGTTTAATAACCCCGCCACCTCACCTAAAAACTAATATACATTTTGAAGTTATGATGGGATCTATTGCTTATGGTTGTAGTAATGATGCTTCTGATTGTGATGTATATGGATTTAGTATTCCTCCAAAAGATATTATCTTTCCACACCTTAGTGGATATATAATTGGATTTGGAAGACAACCTAAAAAGTTTGAACAATACCAACAACACCACGTCAAGGATGAAACATTTAATAAAGAATATGATATTACTATTTATAACATTATAAAATATTTTCAATTAGTTATGAATAATAATCCAAATATGATTGATTCTTTATTTGTGCCAAGAAGATGTATTTTACATTCAACTCAAGTTGGTGAACATGTTAGAGAAAATCGTAGGTTATTTCTTACTAAGAAATCTTTTCACTCCTTTAAGGGTTATGCATATTCTCAATTAAATAAAGCTAAAAATAAAAATATTCATCATTTTATTAAACTATGTAAAGAAATGAATATTGATTATCATATTTCAATGGAAGATTTTGAAGATAATTCTTTAAATTTTAATGTTTCTGATAATCAAAGATTTAGATCTTTATATTCTAAAGTTTATCAATCTGGGCAACCAACTAAGCGTATGGATGGTATAGCTAAACATGGTTATGATGTTAAGTTTGCTTATCATATTGTAAGACTACTAAATGAAGTAGAGCAAATTTTAGTTGAGCATGATTTAGATATTCAAAGAAATAGAGAGCAATTAAAATCTATTAGACGTGGAGATTGGACTCTTGAACAAATTGAAAAATATTTTGAAGAAAAAGAATTAGAATTAGAAAAAATTTATTCTATTAGTACATTAAGACATTCACCAGATGAAGAAGGTATTAAAAAACTTCTAATGGAATGTCTTGAAATGCATTATGGTAGTTTAGAAAAATGTATTGTGCAACCAAATAAAGTGATTGAAGCTTTAAAATATATTGAGCAAATTGCTTCTGATACTTTAAAGAAACAAGAAACTTTTAATGAAAGTATGAACATATCTAAAAGGTGAAAAATGAATAAATATAATGGGACTGAAGAAGAAAAAATGAAAAAAGTATCTAATAAAAAAGAATTAATTAAAAACAGTAAAATTATTAGAGAAGAATTTATAGAAGTTGCTAAATTAAGAGATCAATTAGAAATTTTAAAAGAGGATAATGTGGATAAATTTGAGACTCACGTGAGAAAAATTGGGAAACAAACCAAAGGAGAATTTTTAGGAATGGAAAAAGAAACAACTAGCGAACAAATGAAAAATATGGGACAAGACGCAAATGCAGGGTTGGCAAGAGATGATAGTTCAACATCGACAAGACTACTTGACAAGCATTTTTCCCCACTAATTTGTAGAAAATATCAGATGGAAGGATGGCCACTTTTCATTGGAATTATTTCTGATGCAAATTTAAATGATCTAGATAAAATTGTTTATAAAATAACAGATGAAGCTAAGGAATTAGGATTTCTAAATGGAAATATTCAAGATATAAGAAATTATTGTGGATTTTTAAATGATAGAATTGTAAAGTGGTTAGATGGAATGAAGCGAGGTTGTGCAGAAGGTGTAATGGTTTGTTATTATTGCGACAAAATGTGGACATCTGCAGCTTTTGGAGATTTGATGGTGCATGAAAAATGTGTTGCAGAATTCTATCATATTGTTAATACTCTTCCTCATATTTAATTTTTTAATTTCATACTAGCATTCTTTATGAATAAGAATATATTATAAAACATAAGGAGTGTTAGTATGAATAAAGAAAATTTACCATTATGTAAATGTGGGTGTGGAAAAAAAGTTACTAAAAAAACTAATAAATATCTATGGGGGTCATAATAGAACTCCATTTACAAAAGAAACACGACAAAAATTAAGAGATGCAAATCTTGGCATTACTTTAGAAATGCGTCATGGAAAAGAAAAATCAGATGAAATAAAAAAGAAAATTGGTGAAACAAGTAAAGGCAGAATACCATGGTCAAAAGGAAAAACTTGGGAAGAAACTTATGGAAAAGAAAAAGCTGATGAATTAAGAAAAACTATTGGCGATAAACATAAAATAAATCCTATTTTTAAAAATAGAACTGGAAAAAATAATCCATATTATAAAGGTCATAAAGATTCTTTATTTTCTCATTTTTCTTCTAAAATAAAAGAAGATGAAAATAGAGAAAATAAAAATGGTAAAATTGAAGTTAAATGTAGTTATTGTGGAAAATGGTTTGTTCCATCTCCTATTGAATTAGATAATAGAATTGGTGCGGTTAAAAGAAATAATGGCATTGGTGGAAATTTTTATTGCTCCAATGAATGTAAAGAATTATGTCCAGATTTCTATCAAGTTTTATGGCCAAAAAATTATAAACCATATGATAGTATTAATAACGTAATTGAGGTTGATCCAAATCTAAGAAAATTAGTTTTTGAAAGAGATGATTGGAAATGTCAAAAATGTAATTCAACAACTAGTTTGGAATGTCATCATATTGATCCAGTAGCATTAGAACCATTATTTGCTAATGATATAGATTCATGCATTACTTTTTGTAAAGAGTGTCATAAATGGACTCATATGAATATAGATGGTTGTGGTTATAATCAAATTAGAGAAGAAAAACAAAAAAGAAATCAAGGATGTTAAAGATGCCTTCTAAACCTTTTGATGTAACAATTTATAATATTGGTGCCTGTAGGTATTGTGATTCTATAAATGTTTGTAACAAAAAACCAAGAGTAGGGTTATTTAGACAAGAGTGTGTCGTGCCCTGCTCTATTGGTAAACATCGTAGACCACCTCCACCACCTCCACCTCCACCAAAAAGAATAATAAGACATTAAAGGAGTGACATTATGTTATGTGAGTATGGATGTGGACAAAAAGCTACTTATCAATTTAAGAATGGTAAATGGTGTTGTAGCAAAAGTCATAATAAATGCCCTTTTATGATAAATATACAATCTTTAAATAAAATTGGAAAAAATAATCCATTTTATAATAAAAAACATTCAATAAAAAATAAAGAAAATTATCATAAAAATATGTTAGGAAATAATCATAAAAAATTAATAACTATTTCTGAAATTAAAAAGAAATATCCAACATTTGCTAAAGTTGAAGAAATGAGATATAACCCTGATATTCAAGAAGAAATACAAGTACGTTGTAAAAATCACTTATGTAAAAACTCTAAAGAACAAGGTGGTTGGTTTACCCCAACATATTATCAACGGTATGAAAGAATAAATGATATAGAACATATTGATGGTAATGGTGGTTCTTATATGTATTGTTGTGATGAATGTAAACAAGAATGTCCTTTATTTAATTTAAGAGGCGACCCTAATAAAATTAAAAAAGAACAATTATATACATCAGAGGAATATCAAACGTTTAGACAACAAGTTTTAAAACGAGAAGCTTATATTTGTGAATATTGTGAACAACGAGCTACACATGTACATCATTCACGCCCTCAGAAATTAGAACCAGGTTTTGTACTTGATCCTGATTTCGGAGTAGCTTGTTGTGAAAGTTGTCATTATAAATATGGGCATAAAGATGAATGTTCTACAGGAAATTTAGCAAACATAGTATGTGTTTAAAAGGAGTTAGAGATGAATGACAAAGATATAATTAAAAAAATTAAAGATTATATGAACATGCATCCACCAGCCGCAGCAGAAATGGGAGAATGGGATGATATTGATAAAGAAAATAAAGTTAAATATCCTATTCGTTATTGGATAGAAAATACATTAATAGCTAATTGTTGGTGGCCAATAACTAGAAGATATGATAGTATTATATCTTATATAAGATTTGGATTCTTTGAAAAACTTTATCTAATTGATACTAAACTTCCTCATAATTATCAAGAAGTTGACACAAGACTATTGTATGGTATGTTTGCTCTTTTAGTTGATTTTGTAGAAATTGAAAAAGCTTGGATGCAAGCAATATTTAATGAAAATTATAAAAGACCATGGTGGAAATTAAATAGTCGTTTTAGAGAAAGAGAAATGGGACTTAAATATCTCGATTGGGAAATAACTTTAATTAATGATGAACATAGCAACCTTCAAGGTATCAATGCTAAAATCATTAAAGAATTATATTTGTGGTGGGTTGATATGCGCCCTTCTAGAATGGATCCTTATGATTTAATGGATGATCTTCCTAAAAGAGAAGGTAATCTATCTGAATGGATAAATAAAAAAGACCCAGAAAGAGATAAAATTTATAAACAAATTAATAATCTTGAAAAAGATTATTTTAATGAAGATACTAAAATGATGGAAAAGCTTATTAGTGTAAGAGGATCTTTGTGGACATGAAATTAAACCCAGGTGAAATTAAATGTGATAACTGTGATGGATCTGGTGAAAATTACGATCCTGAGTTTGTTAAAATATGGGGAATTACCGATTGTCCAAAATGTTGGGGTGAAGGAAAATTAAGTTGGGTTGATAATTTAGTTGGGATAAGAGATCCTTATTTAGAATCAAAAGAAGGTGTGATATGAATTTAAAACCGGGTGAAATTAAATGTGATAAATGTTTAGGTTTATGCAGTTTCAAATAGTACACCATTATAGGAGAAATAAGAATGTGGAATAATAGTTTAGTTGATAGATTAGAAACTACTAAAAATATGATTCAAGAAGGAATTGATTTAATAAAAGAAACTCCTTCAAAAGCAGTTATAGTAGATCTAATTCATGCTTTAAAAGAAATTGATGGTAATTATAAATATGAATGTGAAGAAATTGATGAACAAACAGGGGCTGAATATAATGGAAAACCATTGTATGAAATTGGAATGAACTCTGAATTTTATATAGGTGGGTTGACTTGGCATAAGATTAGTTTGTTATTGAGAGCGTTAGATGATAACACAAAAGAATAGAACATATTATAAATCTTATATGGGTCGTAGGCCATGGTGACCAAACAGCCTCCAAAACTGCAGGACCGAGTTCAATTCTTGGGCGGCCCGCCAACTTTTTTATAGGAATATTATGGGAAGAGAACAAACAGAAAAAACTAGAATAAAACTTAGTATTGCTAATGGTGGTACTGGTAAAGTTAAATCTAAAAATTCTGGTTATTGTTTGTTCTGTAATAAATCTATATCTAAAATTAATAAATATTGTTCGATATATTGTCAGCAAGATTTTCAATATAATCAAAAAGTTAAACAATGGTTAAACGGCGAAATTAGTGGTACTATTAAAGGTGGACATGCTAGTTTTATTAGAAGATATTTATTTGAAAAATATAATAATAAATGTTCTAGATGTGGTTGGAAAGAAATAAATTTACATAATAAATTTAAATTTCCAATTCTGGAAGTAGAACACATTGATGGAAGATTATATAATAATAATCCTGACAATGTAACTTTATTATGTCCAAACTGCAAAACTCTTACTTCAACATATAAAAATAATAACAATGAAAGATATATGGAAAAGTATTATATGAAAGTTGGAGATAGAAAACTTATAGTCCAATAGTTTTATTATGTCATAACTGTCAAGCACTTACCCCAGCATATAAAGGAAATGGTAAAAGAACATATATGAAAAAATACTATATTAAAGATAAATATGGTAAAATAATTAGGGGAAGTTAAATATATAGTCCGGTACTTCAATGGTAGAAGAGACGACCTATAATCGTCCAATGATGGTTCAATTCCATCTCGGACTACCAACTAATAATAAAATAAATAGGTGAAGAAATGAATGATCGAACAAAACAAGATGCAATACCAAAAGTTCAACAACCAAGTTTATCAGAAATCATAGTAAATAATTTAAATGAAATTACTGATACTTCTACAAACATTGCTAATCAATTAGGTGATTTAGAAAGATATATATTTGGAAATAAACCATGTGATAAAGGTTCAGCTATATCTTCAGATGATCAAATAGAATCTTGGGAAAATGAAGTATTAAGAAAATTTGTTTATATTAAACAAATTATTGAAGACCAACAAGTAACTCTTGAAGCTATTTCAAAATTTCATAAATAAACAAATTAATAGGGGATTAGTTTAATCGGTAAAACACCAGGTTTTGATCCTGACGTCGAAAGTTCAAATCTTTCATCCTCTGCCAGAATAAGGAGTTATATGTATATTTGTGAATGTGGTCGAGAATTTACTTTAAAACGTGCTTTGAGCTATCATAAAAAGTATTGTGGTAATTATAAAGAATTTCTTGATGGTGGTTATAAATGTAAAATAGGTTTTGATGGAAATATAGTTTATATTCATAGAGAAGTTATGGAACAAAAACTAGGTCGTAAATTAAAACCTGGTGAATTAGTACATCATGAAGATAAATTAAATAATGATCCTAATAATTTAGAGGTATCTGATAAATCTAATCATGCTAAATATCATTATAAACCCATTAATATGACTAATTGGAATCATACTATTGGTGAAAAAGTCGGTACATCAATTCTCAAAAAACAACAAGTTATTAATATAAAAAAAATGATTATTGAAGGAAAAACAAATAATTATATAACTTCGAAATTTAATGTTCATTGTTCTACAATATCAGATATTAAAAATAACAGAACTTGGAAAAATCTATAAAATAAAAGAAAATTCATATGCCTAAAAACTATATAGAAGTTTTTCCTGTCGGACCCATGTTAAATTAGGTGGAGATATTGATGCTATGATAGGTGCAATATCAATTAGAGGATTGGATAATTCTATAGCATATGAATGTCAATGGATTATTAAAGAAGGTGTTAAAACTCAATGGGTTGACGAGATAATGGTCAAACCGCAGAAAGAAGTAGAAAAAAATAAAATAGGATTTAATAACAAGGAGATATAAAGTGGAAAGGGTTATACTTTTAAATAGTGATTATAGCTTTCTGAATACTATTAACTGGAAAAAAGCTATGAGATTACTTGCTAAAGGAAAAGTTGAGGTTTTAAAAGCAACCGAAAAGATCCTTCAAAGCGCTGATAGAACCTGGGAACTTTATATACCAAAAGTTATACGTCTTGTTAAGTTAGTTAGATCTGTTTATAAAACAAGAGTTCCTTATAGTAAAAAAAATATTATTTATAGAGATAAATATACTTGTCAATATTGTGGTGCTAAAGAAAAGAAAATGACAATTGATCATGTTGTTCCAAGTTCAAGAGGTGGTAAATCTACTTTCGAGAATTGTGTTGCATCATGTAAACCTTGTAATAATTTAAAGAATGACAAAACTCCAAGAGAAGCAGGGATGTCACTAAAAAGACAACCTTTTCAACCAACCATTATGGAGTTTATTACTATTAAAATGAAACTAATGGGAATTGATAAAATCTTAAAAGAATTATGGGAGGATTAATTATAAGAGGTAAAGAAAAAGGAATCTAAAAAATGAAATTTGAATTGAATTTTTTGCCAGATGTACCAACAGTGAATGGTCGAATCTATGAATTTGAAGATTTAAAAGAAATACTATCTAAAACTGATATTCCAGTAACATCATTTCCTTGTAAAAATATGGCAGTTGATTTAAAAGAAATAATTGGTTTTGCAAATATATCTAAATTTACAAAAGATAAAGTTGAGTTTTATATTAGACCAATACAAAAAGATATGTTAGATGCTATTGTATCTAAAAAATTAACTATTAATGCTATAGGTGAAGTAACAAGAGTTGATATAAAAGATGATTGTGGATTAATAACTAAAACAAAAAAAGTTGTTAAAGATCTTAAATTGTTTCATTTATTTGCAGCAATTGAATAATTTAAATGGAGAGTACCGCTGAATGGTCGGCAACACGGTTTGAACCCGTGGGCGTGTTAATAGCATGGGCGTTCGATTCGTCTATTCTCCGCCACAAATTTTTTAAAAATAAACAGGAGAAATAATGAAAGATTCAAAAGAAGCAGAAGAAAACATAATTAAAAATAATTTTATAGATCTATCACAATTTCAAACAAACTCAAATAAAATTTTACCAAGAAAAGATGAAGTTGAGGTTGGAATACATTTCGATATGTCAGCTATGAGTAAAGAACAACTCGATAAACTATTTCAAGCTGAACAATTATTAAGAGATATTGGTGTATCTTTTGATACAGGTGCTGGTGGTGGTGAAAGAGATTGGGAATGGGATTGGAGTTTAACTGGTCCTGTACATGTTACATTTAGAAGAATGGTAAAAGACAATCCAAAAAATAGATATATTAGATCTTTCTTACCAAAAGAAGATTTTCCTGATTCTGATTGTGGAGTAGAATTAGCAGATAATAAATAAAAAGTGTATAGGTGAATTATGACTGACATAGCGAAAGAATTTATTAAGAAAATATTTAATACAAATAGTAATCAATCAACTATTAATATTAATGGAACAACAATTAAAACAAATTCAAAAGGTAAAATACTTAATCCAAATAAAGTATTAAAACCCCATGAGTTGATATTGAAGAAACAATAGTAAAAAATAAAATTAAATTAAAAGCTCTTAAAAGTATAACTGATAAAGATTTGAGTAAAGCTTTTGGAGATTTAAATGTTGATGAATATATTTCTTCAATAATGACGTTGAAAGTAGTACAATCAATTAAGAATCAAAGTCATCGTATTGTAGCAGAAGCATTAGAAGATCTTGAAGATAATTATGAGATCAAAAGAGCTATTTATGCTAATGTTATTGCTAAAATAAAAGATGCATTTAAAATATAAGGAGTAATAATATGTTTTGGTTAATCGGTGTAGCAACAACATATATTGGAATAGGATGTCTACTTGCATGGGGTCTTTCAGCAGCAGGTGGAGAAAAATGGACTTTTACTAAGGAATCAATTCCTTTTATTATAACATGGCCAAAGTTAGTTTATGCAATGTTAGTTAAATAAAAAAATATGGGGGTGCTAGGTTTCGACAGAGACAGGAAGTTTATATTGCGTTTCGTGAATGATTAAACCACGTTAAAAATAATCATATAAATACAACTACAGACAATTTCGCAGATGATTACGACCTAACAATAGCAGCGTAATCCGTGCTACTTAGTTATATCTCTGGATTAAGATAGGGCGTCGACTTAAGAGATGTAGAATTATAATACTAAGTTTAATAAACTGGGGGTTTATAATTTGAAATATATCCTAAAATTATATTCTGATAATATCCTAGATACATTGGTAGTCAGTCTTAAAATTGTAATATGTATCTATAAACGTAGACGTATATTTGGAACGTACTTTGGACGTGATTTCAATATCACCACCTCCACCACTTACTAATAAAGGTAATTTACATGGCTGAAAGATATCATAACTACTATAGAGTAACCTGGCACGCATCTGGAATGCACGGACCTGTAACTACTAAACAACAAATGTTAAATGAAATTGAATTATCTTTAATGCATTTGGGACAGGATAATTCAATTTCAATTAGTATAGATCAATTTCAAATGACTAAGGATCAATTTAAAAATAGAGAAGACGAATTAAGAAATTATGGTTATGAAGGAACAATACAATAATATGGACGAGTGTTGGAACTGGAATACATCACAGATTTAAATCCTGTGGCCGAAAGGATTGAGGGTTCGACTCCCTTCTCGTCCACCACATTATTAAAAAGCGAACAGGTGAAAATATGTTACAAAAAGAATTAGCTGAAAAATTGAAAGACATGAAATTTAGTTGTTTTAAAAACCTATTCTTTCAAGAGGAATGGTATATATCAAACATAATAAAGCTAATCAAATGGGGATCTAACCGCGTTATAAGACAACAAGGTTTCAGAGTCTTACCTATATCTCAAGAATTAAAACCTATCAAACAATGGGATAGAATAACAGATCCTAACTTCATAATAAACGAATCAATGTACATATCCCAACCAAAAGGTCAATCAGTTATAGTAGTTCATATAGGAGAATTACCAGATGGAGCAATGTGATTGTAAAAAAAAGAAAAATATTGCATATTATGAATATATTATAATTGATAAACTTATGGATTTTACAGATTATGATCACTATACTTTAGAACCAAAATATTGTCCATTTTGTGGAAAAAAAAGAAAAAAGGATAATCATGAAACCAATTAGATGTATTGTATGTAGAACTGAATTTGATAATGATGAACTTATAGAAAACAAAGGTTGTCCTGTATGTGGTTATCAGGGACTTACCATGTTGACTAATGGAGATATCAATGTAAATATTAATTGGTTTGAACTTAGACTTATATGTATGTGGGCTGAATCATTAGTATTGCAAGTGGGTGATACTCATAGTTTAAATGCTTTTTATGCAGTAGCTAATGAATTGAAAAAACAAATTCCAGATGCAGGAAAGATAACAATGTTTAACAGAGCACCAGAAACCAATAACGGATCAGACTTTTATTTAGATGATTCAAATGCACCTGATGGGACACTATACAATTGAAAACTAATAAAGTACTTGTAATCGGGGATATAATCCTTGACAAATATATCAAAGGCACCGTTTTTAGAATTTCTCCAGAAGCTCCTATACCTATTATAAAAATAGAAAATAAAGAATATGCATTAGGTGGAGCTTCAAATGTAGCAAATAATTTAGCATCATTAGAATGTGATGTTACAATTATTGGTAATATTGGTAAAGATAAAGCGGCCAAAAAAATAAACCATTTACTTAAAATAAATAATATACAATCCAACATAGTTTATAGTCATAATTATAAAACAATAGTTAAAACTAGAGTTATTGGAAATAATCAACAAATAGTAAGGCTTGATTATAATGATGATAACCAACCAACAGAAGATAGTATTATAGATATGATAAAAACTTTTCAATCTATAATAGATTTATTTGATGTAGTAGTATTATCAGATTATAATAAAGGTGTTTGCCATCCAATATTATGTGAGAAGGTTATTGAAATATGTAATAAAAAAGATATACCAGTTATAGTTGATCCAAAAGGAAGTGATTGGGATAAGTATAAAAAATCTTATATGATTACTCCAAATTTAAAAGAAATTTCAAAATTAATCAGAATTAATATTAAAAATAATAATTCTGATATTGAAAAAAATTTAATAGGAATATGTAAACAACTTGAAGTTAAATATCTTTTAACAACCAGAGGAAAAAAAGGAATATCTTTAAGTCACAATGGCGGAATTATACATATACCTTCTAAAAAAATAGATGTATTTGATGTAACTGGAGCAGGAGATACATTTATAGCAACTATTGCAGCTTTTCTTAATAAAAAAAATATATATGATGTAGTTCAATTAGCCAATAAAGCAGCTGGAATTGTAGTATCAAAAGTAGGAACATCAACTATAACATTAGATGAAATAAACAATAATCCAATTAGTAATAAAATAATGACTTTAGAAACCTTAATAGATCAGACTAAAGTTTGGAAAAAAAATAAGGAATCTATAGTCTTTACTAATGGATGTTTTGATTTAATTCATAAAGGACATAGTTATTTAATAAATAAATCATCTGAATTTGGCGATCATTTAATAGTAGCTATAAATTCAGATAATTCAGTTCAAAAATTAAAAGGTAACGATAGACCATTTAACAATGAATATGATAGAGCATTTGTTATAGCTTCAATTAGCAACGTTGATGCAGTAATAATATTTAATGAAGATACTCCAGAAGAACTTTTAAAAATAATTAGACCAACTACATTAGTTAAGGGTGGAGACTATATTAAAATAGAAGTTGTTGGAAGAGAGTATGCTGATAATGTTGAAATAGTAGATTTTTTAAATGGTTTTTCAACATCTAAAATAATTAGAAGGATCGAGAAAAATGAAAAAAGTAATTAAAACTTGGGGATGGGAACATTGGTTTGCTAATAATAATAAGTATTGTGGAAAATTAATTTTTATTGAATTTGATAAATGGTCTTCTAAGGGTGCTTTTCATCATCATGATATTAAGGATGAAACTTTTTTTATTTTAGAGGGTAGTTTAATATTAGAATACATAGAAAATAATTTAATTAAAGAAAAGATTTTAAATGTTTATGATTCTTTTAGACTCAAACCAAGAATTAAACATAGATTTAAAACAAATACAACAACAGGTTGTTTATTTACTGAAACTTCTACCACACATTATGATGATGATTCTTACAGAGAGTTTATACAATGATATATTGCATTGATATAGATGGTACTATTTGTAGTAAAACAACCAATCAAGAATATTATAAAGCTAAACCGTATAAAGAAATAATAAAAAAAATAAATAAATTATATGGTGAAGGTCATACAATTAAAATATTCACTGCTCGTGGTATGGAAAGTAAAAAAGATTTTCAAGAAATAACTTATAAACAATTAATTAAATGGGGTGTTAATTTTCATATGTTGATTATGGGTAAACCAAACGCTAATTTTTATATTGATGATAAAGGTTATACTCCAGAACAATTTATGAATCAGTTATGAAAAAAATAGTAGCAATAGGTAGTGCTGTTATAAAGACTGCTAAAAAAGAATTAAGCGAATATATTAAAAATGGTCATGTTGAAATGTTAATTCATAGTGGCGGATCTATATTTCATGATATTCAACAAGCTATTGAACCTGATTTAGAAGGACATTCATACCCATTAGATGATCTTATAGAAGATTATTCTTGTAATAAAGAAGCTAGTATATATACTTGGGAAGCTATTGAATATGGTAAAGCACCAGAAAATACAATAACCAATCTTTGTTATCAAATGGATATACCAATATTAATATTTACTGGATTAGGATGTGATTTTTGGCATTTATTTTCAGACCCTGATCAATGGGCTGATTATGGTAGATACTCGTATTTTTATTTTAAAAGATTAGTTAGAAGGTTTAAAGATCCATTTCATTATATTTGTATGGGGTCAGCAGTAATTCATCCAGAAGTATTTACTAAAGCAATAGCAGCAGCTAAAAATAAAGACTTTACTTCTGATGTTGTTGATTTTAAAGATATGTATAGACTAAGAACATATGTAGCGAAATATGGAACATATTATCAAATGACTCATAAAGAGTTTTTAGGAGGTTTAAATGCCTTATATAGAAGAAAATGATAGAGAATCTTTAGAATCCTTACCTCCTCTAAACCCAGGAGAATTAAATTATAAAATAACAAAAACGTGTATCGAATATTTAGAGGCTGAAGGTAAATGCTATAAAACGATAAATGAAATTATTGGCGCGTTAGAATGTGCTAAAATTGAATTTTATCGTAGAGTTGCAGTTCCTTATGAGAAAACAAAAATTGAAGAAAATGGCGACGTATACTAATGAGAAAACATTTATTTTCAGTAACAAAAAAAGATTTTGAAGTCCAAACCTTTAGAGCAGGTGGTAAAGGTGGTCAACATCAAAATAAAACAGATTCAGCGGTTCGTATAATTCATAGAGAATCAGGCGGTGTTGGACTAAGCCGCAATGATAGAAGCCAATATAGAAATAAAAAATTAGCATTACAAAGACTTGCTAAATCTAAAAAATTTAAATTATGGATTCAAAGAAAAGTACATGAAATTGAAGTAGGAGAGACTATTGAGACACAAGTAGAACAAACTATGAAACCAAAAAATTTAAAAATTGAATTTAGAGAAAATAATAAATGGATAGTAGAGGAAGCAGCAGTTGAGGGTAATGTTATTGCTGATGAACAGATTGATGAAGAATGCAGTGATACAGTAAATTTGAGATAAAGTGTTATTAAGTGAGTTTATAAAAAGTGGGGGATTTAGATTTTCCCACTTTTTTTTGTTTATTTTTTCTGAGTATGAATCTTAAAATAAGAATGAAACTATAAAAACTCTTCTCTAAGATAGTAATTCTAAGTTATTGAACATATTATAAATATTAATTATTGGTTACTAATTTATTATAATAGAGAGGATATATGGATATAACGATTCAAATACCAGAAGAAGTATCTCAAATTTTAGAAGGTGAAGGTACTAACAAACAAAAAACTGCTAGATTACAAATGTTAGATTATTCAGGATATCAAATAAAATACTATTTAAAAGTTTGGAGTGAGAAAGACAAAGCTAAAAAATTAGAATCAGAAGATGATGTTAAAATTAAATCTGAATTTAAAAATAATAAAGGAGCTATTGAAGTAAATTCATTAACAATAACAACAGTTGAGCAAGCTCTTGAGATTGCTCAAATAGATCTTAAGGTTTGGGAACTTGACAGATCAATTGTTAATTCATGGCAAGTAACAATGAAAGTTAATGAAGTACCAGTACAAAGAACTAATTATCAAGTTAAGATAACATTAAAAACAAAAGTTAAAAATACAACAGAAGAAACATTAAAAGAATTTATTAAAAAACTCCCATTAAACAATACAGTATATCCAAAACTTCCAACTAAACCTAAAGCTGATTTAATGCTTGAAATTGGTTTAATAGACCATCATTTTGGCATGTTAGCATGGTCAAAAGAAACACTATCAGATTATGATTTAAAGATAGCGGAAGTGTTATATGTTGAAGCAGCAAAGAAAGTTATTGATAGGATAAAGAATCCAGAACAAATATCAAAAATAGTAATTCCAATTGGTCATGATTTTTTTCATATCAATGATCAAACCAATCAAACTCCAAGAGCTAAACATCTATTAGATGTTGATGGTCGTCTTCCAAAAGTTTATTCAACAGGCAAAAAAGCAGCAATTGATGTTATTGACTATTGTAGAAAAATTGCACCTGTAGATATATTGTACGTGTCTGGAAATCACGATCCCCAAATATCGTATTTTTTATGTGATACAATACAAGCTTGGTTTAGAAATTGTCCTGATGTTTCTGTTGATATGAAAGATGGAATAGTTAATCCAACAGCTCGTAAATATAGACTATGGGGTAAATCACTTGTAGGTTTTTCTCATGGTTTAGATGAAGCTGAAAAAGATCTTCCTTTAATTATGGCTGCTGAGGTTCCACAATATTGGGCAAAATCTATTTATAGAGAAGTACATATCGGTCATTATCATAAAAGTAAATCAAAATGGTTTAGTGGTGGAGAAACTTACTCACCAGTAGTTGTAAGAACTCTTCCTTGTTTGTCGGCAAGTGATTCGTACAGTTATGCACACGGATGGCTAGCGAAAGGAACTCAGATGATAGAATCATATCTATGGGATAAAAATTATGGGATGATTAGTTACCATACAGTTAAAGCAGAAGAGTTAATGTAATGTAATTATGTGAATATGGATGTGGACAAAAAGCTACTTACCAATTTAAAAATGGTAAATGATGTTGTAATAATATAACTTTAAAATGTCCAAATATGATTAAAAGAACAATATAATGAAGAATATCAAATTTTTAGACAACATGTATTAAAACGAGAAAATTATTTATGTGAATATTATGATTCTAAAGCAAAACATGTTCATCATTCAAGAACCAGGTTTTGTCTTAGATCTTGATTTTGGAGTAGCTTGTTATGAAAGTTGTCATTATAAATATGAATGTTCAACTGGAAAGTTGGCAAGTATAATTTGTAAATAAAAGGGAGATCATATGTCAGACCTCAAAGAAATTTTGTTAGATGATTATTATGATTTCCCTGTTTTTAAAATTATTAAAATAAAAGATCAATATGGTTCTCTATGTGATCAACATGAATACCCAAATCCAAAAATAGGAAAGATTTATAGAAATCCTACTGTCAATATAGTATCATCTAAAACAACAACCATAACAACAATTATAGGAATCGAAACCAAAAAGGTTTCATATTTTGAATATGCTTTTTCTCCTGAAATAAAACGATTGCATATTGAAGAGAGTAGAATATTAGTTATAAAGGAAAATAAATGATATTATTTAAATATACAAAAAATACTTATATTTTAAAAGAAATAAATCACCAAATAAATTTAGAACATTTAAATTTATTAATTAATAAAATTTTAAAAAATAGAAATGAATTGGATAATAAAGCTAAAGTTAATAGAGCAATACGCTATCTAAATTTTGTTGTAATTGGTGGATATGCTAGTATAACTGAAGATATTTTACTTGAATTAATTAAACAATTTTTAAATGAATATAATATAAAGTTTGAATATAAATTAACACCAATTTTACCAGAAGAATTATTAAAAATTAAAAAAGTATTACCTGTAACAAGTTTTAGAAAAGGTGAACAATGTGGTGGTGTCACTGCTGATACATCTTCAATAGAACCCGGAGTAGAACCTTTATGTAAAGCAATTAGTTTATATAATGGAATAGAAACATTTTCTTCATGTGAAGGTCATATAAATAATAATAATGGTACTTTTTATATATTATTTACTCATAATAGTAAAAAAGATTTAGATGCATTTACTTTAGCTTTATGGGAGAGTTTAGAAAAAGTTTATGAAAAATTTCCTAAGACCCCAAGGATTTTACTTATGTTTGATTTTGGACATTGGCCGCATTTAAAATGTACATATTTTGAAATAAGAATTTTTTATAAAGAATTTGAACAAGATTTAGTTTTTGAATCTATGAAATATTTATCTGATTTATTAAAAGAATATAATGCTAAAACAACTTAGTAAGCATAAATCAAATAAAAAACGTTATCAATCTTTTTCTAAGTTAATAGATGATACAGATTGGTCATTTCTTAGAAAAAAATTAATGAATAAATGGATGTGCAAACCAGATTGGTGCTGTCTTAAACTTAGAAGATATCTTGGTCGTTTAGAATATACTGATTTAACTAAATTAAAAATAGTAACTACATATTTATCTAGTTCTGGGTTTAGAGCTGGTGCTATTAATTATCCATGTGTTGTTAGACTCAAACAAGAAGTATTTAATGAAGTAAAAAATAGGAAGAATAAAGGTGTATGGTCATGAAAATAAATAATTCAAGCGGAGAAGATCTTGGTGAATTTTTTAGAACTACACATATTAAATTTTATGGTTCTGGTCTTAAAGAAAAAGGACATTTATTTGAAGATGGTAATGTTGGAGATGCTATTTTAGGTTTGGCAATAATAGAAGCTTCAAAAAATATTAAAGATGGATTGTTAGAACTAGCAGATGCTTTAATCCAAAAGCATAGTTTATAATATATGTAGTAAAATTGTTAATAATGGAAATTAGAAATACCCCATATATAACTCATAAAGAGGTCTTATGGGTCATATATGAGGTATTTTATTTTTAAGAAACAAACTGTTTAAATAATGAGTTAGTTTCATAATTAATTAGAACATATATTAAAATAATCACTTCAGGAGTGTAAAAAATGGCAACGAATAATTATTATAAGAAACATAGTAATACATTTGGTCCAGATTTTACCGCCAATATGACGCCTAGTTATATTAGTAATCCTGAAAACGATAATCATATTCCGCACAGAAGGCACTAAGCATTTAATCGCTATCCTTCTTTGGAATTTAAAAAGAGGGAATAAGCTCAGACACAACCCTCTTAATAACAAAACAAAAAAAAATTACATGAGCACGAGTTTATTCCGGTGCTATGATGTATTGGTGGCATATAACACTGTCAATGTTATTGAGTTTGGGGTTCGATTCCCCCTAGCACCGCCATTTTTATATTTATATAGAACATATTATAAAAAGGATATAATATGGATTTATGTGATTATGGATGTGGACAAGAAGCTAAACATTTTTTTAAGAATGGTAAAAAATGCTGTTCTAAAAATCATGGAGCTTGTCCAACTAGAAAAAAAAGTTATATTCCAAAGACCAGTAAGAGATATAAAAAAATTAAATGTAATTATTGTAATAAAGAAGTATCAACACTTTTAATTAAGAGACATGAAGATGCTTGTATATTAAATCCAATTAATTTTAAATATTGTTTATATTGTAATAAATTGATTATTAGTAAAGAATCAACTAAATTTTGTTCAAGAAGATGTGCTGGATTTTATAATTCTCCAGGAAGAAAACATACAGAAGAAACAAAAGATAAAATAAGACAATCTATTAAAAGAGTTTATCCTACTCATTTAACAATAAAAAGATGGTTTGAATATGAATGTGTCATATGTAAGAAAAAATGGAAAATATTACAACCCGATATATATTCTAAATATACAAGACAAACATGTTCTAAAAAATGCTATCATAAAAGATTAAGTGAAGTTTCTATTGAATCTGGTTGTGGTGGTTATAGAGAAAAATCAACCAGAGCTAAATCTGGACATTATAAAGGAATTTTTTGTGCTAATAGTTATGAATTAATTTTTGTAGCATATCATTTAGATATAGGTTCAAACCTAAAAAGATGTGATTTAATAATACCATATGTATATAAAGAAAAAACTCATAATTATCACCCTGATTTTTTTATAAATGATAAGATATATGAGATGAAAGGTTTTCATACTGAAGTTGTAGATATTAAAACTCAAGCGGCTATTAATGCTGGCTATGAAATAGAAGTTTTATATTTAGAAGAATTAAAACCAATGTTAGATTATTTAAAAGAAAAATATAAATTTAAAAATATTTTAGAAATGTAC
>JAFCCM010000135.1 GCA_017610225.1 Candidatus Aenigmatarchaeota archaeon
CGCACTACTGGCAATATATGTTCATAGTCATGTGTTCTTAATGAAAATATACTTGTGTCCTCATCGTGGATTTTGAAGTGTGGATTGATTATGTTCATCTATGCTTGCTCCTTTTAACTCTTTAATATAAGATTTCACATATTCTACAAACTCTTCATCTTCCATGTAAAAATAGTCACCTTGATTCCATGGCCATTCTTTTGGTAGAATAATATGCATTAACTGCATCAATCGTACATCAGGTTATGTGACCCAGACTGATTTTAAAAGATTTAATATTTCATCTATTCTTTCTGGATCTCTCATGTTATCCTTTCCCCTTTTAGAATTTTATCCATGATACCCGAGTATCTGCTTTCATACATAATACCTTGCAAGATACTTCGTTTTGGATTTGAAAACGCCATCGCCAATATCCAACTTTCCTGATTCGGAACCGATTGAATACTGTAATAAGACGGTGTTACTTTTTCTCTTTCTGGTAATAATCTCCATTTTCGTGAGTACTTCCACATGAGTTGTGCAACAACACATTCATAATGGACATGATATATATCTTTATCATAAACATCAAAAAGTTGATCAACTATATCTGTATATGTTTTTCCTTTGAATTTATGTAGTAATTGTGATACTGTCGCAAGATCGCCGATAATATCTGTATGTTTAATATCTTTCTGATTTGCCTTGCCACTAATAACAGCTGAACCTGATGTATGGAATGTTCTTAGTACAAGTTGTGTTCCACGCTCGCCCAATGTTTGAGCTGCGATAATACCAACAAACCTTGTATTCAATTTCTTATGAAGATCTCCATAACAAGTTTTGCATAACTTTGGGGATTTACAAAGGATGGGTGATCGAATACCAACCACTGTTCCAACCAAAGACATATAATTTGCTTTTGTAATTAATTCTAATTTACCATTATTTGAATAGTATCTGTTTACAAGCATTTTTGCTTTTTTGGCATTTTTGACATTTACTTGTAATAAATCTTCTGTGCCACAATCATCAAGATCTTGATCAATTTGTAAATTGGTACATGTAAAGATTAACTTTCTTGATAGATACCCTGAGGTACCTGTATTTAATGCAATATCAAGGAGTCCTTTTCTACAACCATAAGTTGAATAGAAAAATTCTTCTTGACTTAATCCTTCTGCCAAACTATGTTCAATTGGCAATGGTAATATTTCTCCATCAAAATTTGCGACAAAACCACGAGTAAGAATCATTTGTTTTGCTTGATCCCAACTACCTCTTGCTCCAGATTCAATCATATATGCATATTTAAATTTATCTTTGAGTATATCTATAACAGCAGTATCGTTTGCTGAAGCTAGTTGTTCTCTGATATCTTTATCTTTGTATAGAGATCTACGCAAGTCATGAACTCCTTCAAAATCAAATTCATCTAAAGATAAAGTACAACCAACAAGTGTTGCATACTTGAATCCTAATTTTTTGATATTATCAAGAACCGTAGCTGTTACGGTTTCAGAATACGTATCTTTTATATCGTTAAGAATGTCCATCAATACATTTTTGTTAACTGATTCCTTAATCTCTCGATAATCATCTGGCAAACATTCATTGAATAATTTGAATCCTTCATCCGAATCATCATACATTCCGGTTGTTAGAAAATAAATACCCAATATAATATCTTGGCTTGGAGTTGTTGTCAACTCTTCATTTGCAGGACTACTGAGATTTTTTGTTATGAACATCTTATCCCTGATTTCTTGTTTCGCTTCTTCTGACACCGGGATATAAACTGCCATTTGATCTCCATCAAAATCAGCATTGAATGGAGGACATGCCAATGGATGTATCTTAATAACTTTATCAAGAGTCACTTTTATATTGAATCCTAGCATACCCAATTTATGTAACGATGGCTGCCTGTTTAAAATACAAACTTCATCCTTGGTTATTTCTTCGCATATTGTATATAATACTGGAGAATTTAAATCTATGCAATGATCAACATAATCCATTGCCTTATTAAGTAATTTAAATTTTCCTAATTCAATGATTCGTTTAGATATAGGAAGTTTGTATAATTCAAGTACCATAACATATGGCAGAACACATTCATCCAATTTTAATGTTGGATCTGGTGTG
>JAFCCM010000136.1 GCA_017610225.1 Candidatus Aenigmatarchaeota archaeon
TCAAAGTTTGTCACTGTAAATTCAGTTGGAATTGTTGTTGTTTCTTCTAGAGTTGTTGTTGTTGATTGTGATGTGGTTGTAGTTGATTGTTGTTGTGGTGTTGTTGTAGATGTTATTTCTCCATCTTCACAGCAACATTTCCCAGCAGAATATGTTTCGCTAGGCCAACAACTGTCATGACAATATGCACCTATACCAGATATTGAAGAACAGATAGAATCACTATAACATATTATTCCTCTGTCATTTCTATGATCAGATCCACTCATACTATTATCACATGAATTAGAGCATATTTTACCTATACTTATACAGTAATCATTACATGATTGAGTTGTTACAGAACTTGTACAATCACTCCAACCTGTCTCACATTGTAATATCTCTTCCTTACAGTTATTTCCTTCATTTGTTTCATCTACATTTTCCCAATGATCAGCACATACTTTGATTGTATCACTACCACCTGAACAAGACCATGCATAATTAAATGATTCAGATCTTTCAACATTAACATATATTGCTTGGACATAATCTAACGAGCTTACCGATGTACCATCCACATATAATATTGAATAACTTGTACCAGTATTTCCATCTCCTTGATTTTTTATTTTATATTTAATTTTGTCTCCTTCAGTCCAAATATCTGTAATTACCAAATCTGGACCTTCAGTCAATGGAGTTTCCTGACAAGTACCATCATCCTGACACCATTCATTACATATACTATAAGAGTTCCCACAGCTTGTGAAATCATAACAATAACAATGAGTTGAACAATCGGTATTTTGAATTTCTTCAATTCTATTTATACAACTTGTAAGATATAGACCAGCACAACTTCCAAGTGTTAATTCAGTCTGTGAACAAACAGATTTTTGGTAATTTTTACTGTTGCATTCTTGGTAACAAGATATGGGTGCACATTGACATTGACTATTACATACTTCACCAACAGGACATCCCCCTTGCTCACCCTCACTGACTCCACCACATTCTGGACTACCTTGGTTACACCATGTTTCATCATACCAACATTGATTATTATCTCCATATTTCTGAAGAGCATAAACACAATTGGAACTACATTTTTCAAGAAATAGACCATCTTTACACCTATGAAGATGTCCTGTTCCCCAACCATCTAATTTAAAATCACATACTTCTCCATTATCTAAAACACCATTACCACACTGATTTGGGGTTCCGGCTACACATTGACATTGATCATTACATACTCCTTCACTACCATCAGATTGAGTACATGATTCACCTTCTACTTTATTATCACCATCAGTTCCACATTCAGAAGGACTACCACAACCTACAGTACATTTATATTTAGCGCCCCCTGAAAACCCAGTTACATAAGATAAACAGTCATTATTACAAACTTCATAATGACCTACATCATCTCTACATCTGTATTTACAATCGTCACAAAGGTCACCTTTCTCTTTATCACAAACTTCTCCTGGATCTAAAACACCATCACCACAATTAACATACTCACTAGCGCATTTGTCATCATCAACACGCTGTCGACAATCACTAGAACAACTTCTCTTTAAATCTACACAAGTTCCTGGAGCTTTTCCATCACATTTGTCATGAACTTCAGAATCGCAAGATTGACTACATAATCCAGCTGAATCCAAAGGGCCATTACAAGTAGATGTTCCTCTAAAAAACCGATTAAAAACATCCTTAATATTATCAAAAAAATTACTCCCACCACTACTAACATCATCCAAACTAAGAGCAAAGGCTACAGAAGAAATAAACAATAAAAGAGTAAAACAAACCAAAACAATTTTCCCATCTAACATATATTATTTTCTGATTTCTGGTAATTTAAAGTTTTAATATGTTCTTAAAATTTAATACTCAGGTACATTACTATCAGCATTCTTTTTCCAAATAAAAATAAGAAAAGCCACGATCGGGAGTATTGATGCTAATAAAACCCAGAATATCAGAGATTTTGATATGTTGAAACCAGAGGGTTTACAACTCTCTTTACATAAATGATCACAACAAGCTAAGCCAGAAGGGCAGTATTTGTATTCATATCCAGGCATATCTATACAACATTCATATGGACAGGTTTTATCTTCT
>JAFCCM010000137.1 GCA_017610225.1 Candidatus Aenigmatarchaeota archaeon
CCTTTTGGGAACTCCAATTTATGAATTGCATATTCATTTTGAACTTGCCATAAGAGCTGTTGTAATTGATGATCGCCTCTTGAGCATTCATCAATTACAAACAACCCAAATGTATCTTTCTGCTTCGGTACAAAATCTGAATATAACATCTTAAATGAATAGTCTCCTGCCTCTGTTTTATCTTCCACAGGAAATGGTATAATAAAGTCATCTCGTGCAAGCACTGGAGCCTTTATCATCATAACCTGAAATGTTTTTGGATTGTCAGGATTCTCTTTGTTCCATTCCCCGAACATCTGTTCTGTAAGCTCATCGGCTATCTGATAACAGATCTCCGTTTTACCAACACCAGCCGGACCAATAATTCTGTAACATTGTTTATCAACTTCACGTCCTTCATTCCACGCAAAGAGTGTATCCATTATATCGTTTTTGAGTAATTCTTTAATTTTTCCTATTGAAAGAACTGAAATGTTTAATCTTTCGTGATACTTTAATTCTTCTTCCTGAGTATTTTCGTCCGTCATTTTGTGCTCCTTAATTGATTAAGGTTAAAAATTAATATCGTCAAAACTAAATGTTTTGCCGCCGGCTCCTGCCTCTACTGCTTTATCTTCTGTTTTTACTGGTTCTGTATTTGTTTGTTCAGTTATACCGCTGTCTTCTTCTGTAGATAATACTCCATCCGGGACTGCAGCTGCTTCCTGACCTCCATAACCGGTTGTTTGCTTGCCTTTTGACCAATTAAACTTATCGTTGAATTGTTCTACTGTTTTCTTGGACAATTGCAATATACTCAACACGAAGTCTTTTGGAAGTTCAACACCTCTTTCCAACACAAAGATATTAACATCGTTTCCATAGCTTGATGTTTCTGAACCTTTACATAGTTTTGTGACAAATCGTTTGTTATTAACAACCGTCTTTTCAAATTCGGCACTTTGATCTGTGACCGGTTCAAATATAGGTGATAGATCTTCTTTATATAGTTCATTTAAATATTCAGATACATTAGAATATCTCATGCCCTTGCCTCTGATAAAGACAAAGATGGGTTTCTTTTCCTCAGTTAAAATTGGAGTTCCATCTGGTTTGCAATAAATTCCAGCAACAAGAATTTGAGCTCTGCATGGGTTACAAAAATCATTTACAGCTCTTTCTGCTGAAGTCTGTGGACATTGCCTTGGACTTCCATCACCCAATTTTGAGGTGCCATACCATGGTGGTGCAGCATCTTTAAAACAGAAACATTTAATATTATCTTTATTATGCTCTCTTTTAATGTGCGCCAAAATTTCTTTGGTATGAGTTATAATCATATGAACATCATCAAGATTGTATTCAACTCCTCTTACTTGATACTTACCGGATTTTTCCTCGATGTTGATATGATTCTTTCTTGTTTTGCCAGAGATATAGACACTGTGAAAAAAGTCTTCTTCTGGCGGGGTTTGTTCGCCTGATCCTCCTTGGTAACCTGTTGTTGCGAGATCAGCATACTCTTCTATTGACATAGAAAAATACCTCCTAAGTTTTTATTCATGAATCTTATGATTCATGTTACGTCCGCTTTTACCTGTTTGGTACTAAGCACCAATTTTGTGAGTTTCGATCATTTGGTACTGTTACGATTGAAAACTCATTGTTAAACCAACATCTTAAATATTGATCTAATAGATCCGATGATATAAACTCTTTAATCTTTTCATAAGGGGGAAGTTCTGTTAGAGTTGGATCTTCAATAGTAATTGGATTGATTTTTCTTACTTTTGAATCCGTTATTTCACCGGATATCAATTTGGGATGTGGGCAATAAACGATAACCAATCTGTTGCCCACCATTCGATATATTTCATTCTTGTAAAAATATGTATTGGTGTCTAAATCGAAACCAACATTTTTACCTGAGAGAACTCTTTGAATTGATGTATGTTGTCTACAAAGAATACCCTGCGGAGCTTTCTCCTTGCATAATTCGCAATCAGAATGGTCTGTTGTATATTTCACTCTGATTTCAAAATTATCTTCCGTAGCTTTTTTGAAGTAAGATAATATTCGCCTTTTGTTCAGTAGAAATTTCACAATGGTAATTGGATACACATCAATTCCAAGTTTTTCAAGTAAGATAATATTCGCCTTTTGTTCAGTAGAAATTTCACAATGGTAATTGGATACACATCAATTCCAAGTTTTTCAATGAACTTTTCTGTTGATACTTGTTCCATGGTTTACTCCTTATTTATTTTGGTAAATTAAAAATTAAACGAAAAAAGGTTAAAGGTTAACTGTTTGGACGCCGCCTTTCATACAGATCAGTTGACTATGCAGTTTCATTAAACATCTAATGAAAAAGTATAGCCAACCAATCTTATATGAAAGGGGCAGTCCTTTTTTATTTTACAGTGAAAGATATGCGTGCGAAATCAAAATTAATCTTGATCCGTGGATACATATTTTTCCAATAATTTTTTGGGTATTTTTAGTCCAGTAAAGAATGCTAATTTAATAGCCTCTTTTGGATTACATTCCCAAATCCACGAAACTAACTTCCGCTTCAAATTCTTTATTTGTTTTACACTTAGATCATCATCAAATATTCCCATTAAATCACCAGTGATACATATATAGGTTCTGGACCTTGCATGATTACATCACCACCACCACCTGTGTCTGTGGTTATTAATCGTGTATCTAGTCCTTGTGCACTTGATAATTTACTGTTGGTCGAAATGTTTATGTTCTCAAGTAAGGGGATAACTTCCTCGCTCAAATGCTCAGCAAATTTCTCAAGTATTTGTTGAACCTGATCTGGAGTCGCTTCTGCTGGTATATCTGGCAACACCAATGTTGATGGTTGCATTTTACCGAGTCCTTTTAATCTAAGCATCTCTGCTCCATAACAACCACGAATAAGATGTTTCCAGTATGTATTCCAGTGTTCTTCAGATGGCATAATTTCAAGACCAACTGGAACTCCATTGAATAAAATAACTGCTCCTATTTGCCCATCGACAGGTTCAAACTCTGCCGCAAAGTCTTCAAGGGATTGTTTTACGTCTGCATCCTCATAGAAACGTCTTAGATGAGCACTTGTCCCTTTTAGACCGAGACCTTTCATCCAGTTTTTAATATCAGTCCATAATTTTCCATAATAATGTTCTTCTCGTTTGCCTGTATTTAAGAGGGCTTTCCTTAAAGTAATTGGAAGGATGTCTTCGTCGTTATCTTTATCCGAAAGATAACCACCCTGAGTTTCTTCAATACAACAGGCATTATCAAATACTTTACTTTGGGATGCTGCCACAATTCCTGAACTGCTCATTGCATGGTCCTGAGCACTCTTACCCCTAACCATAAGGTTTGTAGGGATAATCGCTGGATGTACTGGATCGTCATTTTTAAATCTCATTGCTCCGTAATCTGTTGTACTTTCAACCTGTAGGTTAGTTGGAGATGCAATATTACCACGACTATTACCTACTAATGGAATGACTGTCATTTCATCGACGCTTTGTAC
>JAFCCM010000064.1 GCA_017610225.1 Candidatus Aenigmatarchaeota archaeon
TGCTGTAAAGATGTTTAGTGACGGAAATCAAAATAATTTTTATGTTAATTTGATGATTAATGCAGGAATCTTTAATCCTAATCAAGAAAAATCTACTGTAATTTATTGGAAAGATCCTGAAGTAGAAACATTAAGGCCAGATGGTGTGGGGGATTATACCAATATTCCTGATGAGATTCCACCCAGTGGAGTCCACTATACATTGGTGGATGATGTAGATCCAGATGATTCTACTACCCTCGTTCGTGTTTTAATAACATTAAAGAAAGATGCCTATAGCTTAGAGGCAAGTAGCATTGAAGTGGGTGCTACGATAAATAGCGTGACAGTATATTTTCGGTTTAACTCTAACTTCCCAGGTTCTACCGCCTATGGTCAGCCGGGCTTGAGATTGGACACAAATGAAATAACTGGAACTGAAATAGCTGGATCTACTACTTGGACTACTTATTCCGAGGCGTTAAGTAGACCAGGAGGAGGAAAATGGAGTGTCTCCGACCTCGCCGATTTGCAATTAGTTATAGGGCTTAGGGCATCATCTGAGTTGAGCCTCTGCACCCAAGTCTATGTTGAGGTTGATTATACACTCAACATCGCACCAACATGGCAGGATATGGCAGAAAGCGACTCAGACCCAGCAACCTATTCTTATAGCCCTAATTACGGATTCCAAATTAATTGTACTGACGACACAGGAATGAATAACGCTTTCTTCACTCATAACAACTCAGGTTCTTGGGCAAACATAACTTGTTCAAATGATACTTCAGATATATTTTACGCTAACATTACCAGCATGGCAGTCGGAGTGTTAAACTATTCATTTGTTTGTAATGATACATCTGGAAATCAAAATAGGTCAGATTATGCTACATTTACTGTTAGTCAATCCACTTCAACATGTAATTTATATTTAAACGGAACAGATGGAGATGAATCATATAACACATATAATGTATTGAATGCGACTTTTAATATAGACAATTCTCAAGGCACAGTTTATATAGATTCAAACACAACAGGATGGGTTCAACAATCTAGTTCTGCCCCAACGGTAGAAAATACCACATACATATTCATATCAACAGGTGTATTTAATTTTACAGGATTTTATGATGCAACTCAAAATTATACAGCCTGTTCAGAGACTCATTACGCTACTGTCACAGTTATTACATATAACAAAAGCATTTCTGATTCAATAACATTCGGTGGTTCGTTCCCAAGAGAATTGTTAAGCAAGAAAGAACAGGCAGACTCAATAACATGGTCTGATTCATTTTCAAGGTTATTTTCAAGGTTTAAACAACAATCAGATTCATTAACATTCTCAGATATGGTTGAAAGAATTGGATTATTTGAAAGGGATTTGTCTGATTATATTAGTTATGGGGAATTACAGGAATTATTGTCAGAGTTTGAAAAACAACAACTTGATAGCATCACTTACGGAGAACTATTAGAGATATTAGGTCTATTTGACCGTTCCAATTCAGATTCTGTGACATGGTATGAGACTCTTGAAAGATTAGGTGTGTTTGACAGATCCTTAGATGATACAATAACATATTCAGAAGTTCTTGAAATATTAACAGAAATGCAGAGGAGTCTAGGAGATACATTCACATGGTCTGATGTAATTCAAGTATTCTTAACTGCAGAAAGAGTACAATCAGATTCCCTAACATTCACAGGAAAAGTATCACTTGCATCAATCTATACAAGACACATACTTGAGTCAATGGTGTACAATGAGTTAACAACAATCCAATTCACCATGCGCTATCTAGAAGAAATCATTGACACATTCACAATCACAGGAGCAATTTCTAAAGTATCAACTATTTTCAGGACAAATTCAGAAACAATTTCATTCAATGATATAATCAAAAGATCAACAACATTCATGCGTATAATATCAGACATATTCTCATTCTTCACTGATATATTCAAGAATAGAATCACTCAAACAACAACTACAACAACAATCTCTAGTAGCAGTGGAGGAGGTGGGGGTGGAGCAATCTACACAAATGAAGGTGTTGACATAGAAGCAAATGATTCAACAACAATAACAATTGAAAAATCAGATGTTGTCGGTATCACTGAAATCCTTATATATGTTAAAGATGATGTAAGCAATGTAAAAATAACAATACAAAAATATACTGATAAACCATCTAATGTTGTAGAAAATGTATTAGGTGCAGTTCACAGTTATATTGAAATTACATCTTATAATCTTAATGATTCAAATATAGAATCTGCCAAGGTCAAATTCAAGGTTCAGAAATTATGGTTAGGGCAAAATAAACTAGACCCAGATACGGTGTTGTTGAACAGATACTCAGATAATAGATGGAAAGAATTAGAGACAACAATGACTACTCAAAACAATACTTACTATTACTATGAAGCAACAACACCAGGATTATCATACTTTGTAATAACAGCAAAGGAAGTAAAAGCAATAGTGTGCGGAAATGGTGTATGTGAAATAGGAGAAAGTTATGAGGATTGTTCAGCAGATTGCCCTAAACCATCTGAAGCACCAGTATGTGGAAATGGTGTATGTGAGTCAGGAGAGAATTGCGGTAATTGCCTGCAAGATTGCCCATGTGCTGAAGAATATATTTGTCAGGATAATGCTTGCATACCAGAACAAAAAGAGAAGAAATTCCCATTAAAACTAGTAATAATATCAATATTAATTTCTGTAACACTGCCTATAATAATCTTGCTGGTTCATTCATTAAAAAAAGAAGGGAAACAAAAAGAGAAAAAGATTTTTGAGTCATAATCTTAAAGATCGAAAAGTATTCATATTATGAATGTTTATAGACAAGTATGGTAACTGATGAAAAAATAGAAATTCTAGATGAAGAAACCATCAAAGACATAGAAGAAGTAATGGAAGACATAAAAGCAGGTAGATTCTATACACATGAAGAAGTGAAAAAGAGATTAGGACTTGAATGAAATATTATGATGATTTTTGTTGTTAAAGTAGGTCATAGAAAAGGAGTTTATAAGAGATCATAAATCAATTAAAATCATCTTCTCAACATCAATTTTCCCTTCTTCCTCAACAATTTTTTCCAGTCTAGCTTTAGTACTAGGTTTATTAGGAGCAACAGAGCAACATCCTGCTGGAGAAACACCTTGATAAAATGTGCCAATTTCCCTACCAATCTTCTGAATTTCTTCTTTATCCATTCCAAGAAGTGGTCGGAGAATAGGGATTTTTACGCTTTGAGAAATAACTTCCATATTTTGCAGAGTTTGAGATGCTTTTGATCCAAGAAACTCACCAGTAACTATTGCTTTTGCTCCTAATTTTTCACATAATCTTTCTGCAGTTCTAAACATTACTCGCCGGCAAAGAACACAAGTATACTTTCTCTCACAATTTTTAGAGATTTCTAACAGATTTTTACCATGAGGAACAATGACTAAATCATCAATTGTAATATGTTTTTTCAGTATCTCAACACACTCTTCAGTCTTTTTTTTGTTGATTTCACTGGCAAACGGGCTATTATCAAAGTGAACAAGAATAACTCTATACCCTAGTCTACCAATCATATACGCAGCAACAGGGGAATCTATTCCTCCAGATATTAATGTAATTACTGATTTCATGAATAGAATACTCATTAGAAGTTTTTAAATATTAAAACAAGAAAAAATCTAAGAAGCCTGTTCTTCAGGTCCTTGTCTAAACACTCTAGCATTCTGTGGACAGAGTACTAGGAAGTTGTCGTCTACACCAACAATATCTCCACCCATAGCGATTGAACCTTTTCTAAGCTTTTGAACAGCTCTTTTTAACTCACCAAGATTCTTTTCCCTGAGTGTTTTGATTTTAAGAAATACAATGTTTCCTTCTCTAACAAGTCTCTGAACAGTTTCAACATCCCTATAATCTTCAAGATCTTCTATTCTAACATTAACTCTTTGTTTAGCTTCACCAGCAATTTGATCCAATTCAACAAAGTCTTCTTCTGCTTCATTTACTTCTTCATCTTTTTTGAATAAACCTAAAGCCATTTTCCCACCTCATAATCCTATCCTTGATTTGATATCTTAAACTTAAATAATTATTTTTCCTGTTTTATACTCTCTAACATGCTGACAATATTCCATATTTGTGTTCTTGTGTACATTGGAATATTCGGATCGTTTATTACTTCATCAAGAACAGATACAATTGAGCTTAATCTTACATCCATATCTTTTTCCTTGTCTTCTAAGTTTTTTTTTGCCTGCTCAATCGATGTTCTTATGTTTCTCGGGACTGTTCTGTCTTCTATGACTTCTTCTAATAATTTTATTATCGGTTCTAATTTTGGCATAACAACCCCTCATAATCATCATTTCTTTATTAATTTTTTCAAATCGTCTTCCATTCCTTTAAGCTTTGAAGTTACTCTTTCTTCAGCTTTTGTTAGTGTTTTTAACCTTAAATCCATATCTTCTTTCTTTTCTTTTAGTTCCTTCTTCAATTCTTCAATATCTTTTTTAATCATTATAGGTCCTGAGATTTTATATGCTCTCTCTCCTTTACTTACCTCTAATTCCTCTAAGGCTTTTTCTATTTCTAGTTGTTGTAATCTCAATTGTTCTTTTTGAATCATAATTGTCTTATATTGTTGCTGATACATCTGGAATTGCTCAACTATCTTAGAATTGTCTAACTCTGTCATTATTCATCACTCTACTATCTCAAGTGATTATAAGATTAAATAAGTTGTTGTTTAGAGGATTTATTTTGGATAAGTCCTACCTAGCCTGTACTCTTTTGATTACTTTTGGTCTTTTCTTAGAAAAAATCCTATAACCACAAAACGGACATCTAATCCTGTCAATAATCTTTTCAGTTTCTTTTCCACATTTCAAACATTTGTATACCATTCACTCACCAACCTCAGTCTTAGGAACATAAGATCCACCAGTCATTTTTGAACCACAAGCCTTACATTTCCATATTCCTGCTGCTATTCTCTTAAGTTTCATTTTTTTACATACAGGACATTGATGCTTTTGTCTTTGTTGTTTTTCTATCTTTCCTAATATCAATTTTTCTTTTCGTCCATACCTTGCTCCAAATCTTCCTGTTGTTCCTACCTTTTTTGTTCTTCCCATTATAATCATCTTCTTATCTTAAATTCCTTTTTTGTAACTAATAAATTTAATAGTTCTTTGAGTTGTTTATCATTAATCACATTTTTAATTTCTCCAGACTGATATAATTGTATCAAATATAATTCCAATTGTTCCACAAGTTCTGGTTTCACAATCTTGATTCTTCCAATCCTTTCAATTGCATCTTTAGTCAATAATTTCCTGATCAAAGTCTTTTTCATCGCTTCAAATTGTTGCATTTTCTGGATATCTTCTTGAGTTAATTCAGTCATTTTTTAGCCTCGGAAACTACTTTCCTTATGAATTCTTGGCCTTTTTCTGTCAATAATCTTCCTCTCTTTATCCCTTCTTTTTTTGTTGTCACCAACCCTGCAGATTCTAATTGTTGAAGTATCTTTCTAATATGACTACCTCCTGCTTTTCTGAACCTTTCTGGTTTATGTCCTCTTTCTTTCTTTCCGCCATAATATGTTCTAAGTCTAGACACACCCAAAGGTTGTCTTAATTGAATTTTTCTAAGTATTGAAGCTGCACGAATATACCACCAATCTTCCTGATGAGGAGAAAATTTATTATGTGAACCTGTTTTTGCAAATGTAGCCCATTCTAATGGAGTTATTTCTTTAATTTTTTTTAACTCTTCTTTTGCTAGTTCTATAAATTTATCCGGGTCAACATCCTTAATCATATCATCACAACTCTCAAGTTTTGGTATATTATGTTTATATTCTTTATCTTATTTAGGTATTTTCTTTATTTTTCCACAATTTAAGCATTTAACCAATTTAATATTTGGCAGATTTGATTTTATTCCCTCGCAAGTTTTTCCTATATATAATAATGTATTGCAATATTTACAAAAACTCGCTTTTTCCTTTTTTGATAATCTAATATTATATCTCATGCCTATTTTTCTTGCTAGTTCTACATATCTTTTTGACCTTTTAGGGTGTTTTTCTAGCTCTTTTTCTGCAAGTTTAAACAATATTTCTATTCTTTCTTTGGCTATTTTTAGATGCCATTCTGGTTTTTTTGACCTTTTTCTTATCATTTAATACCACTATAAATATGTTTTTTGGCTTATTACAATTAAGTTAATGATTTTAAGTTTAACCGAAAGGTTTAAATACTTTTACACTATTAGTTACTATTCGATAGTAAATTAGGTGGATTAATGAAATTATCAAAAATATTTGGATTTGTTTTTAGTATTTTAATGATTTCTTCAGTAGTTTTTGCCTCAGATGCCGGAGATTGGTGGATATATCCAAAAGATGGTGGAGGTAATCACGATTGTAGTTATGCTGCTATTTGGAATACTTGTAATACAGAACATTGTATTAATGTTCCAAGAAATGATGGACAAGGTACAGCACATCCTTGTGTTTCATCTAGTTGTGGAGGAGATATGGGATCAGATTATGCTTACTGTTGGTGTGATGATCCGAGCGATCAATCAAGGGTTTGTGGAGGAATAGACCCTGTAACAACAACTACAACCACAGTTTCAAGTCAATGTCCATTTGATTCAACTCAAGCAAGATTTCATACTCATTCACATACAAGACTAGAAAGTTATTTGACTGTAGATTTTGGTGAGCAAGTTAAATCTGTTGGTGTACATAACCAAGATACTGCATCTGCTCCATGGAATGATATCAATCTAAGAATAACAGGACCAAATGGTTTTGTTAAAACATGTAGTGTTCAATGTTGGTTTACACCATCTCATTCAGGAACTTATACTCTTCATGCCACGTCTAGTCTAGGAACAGGATCTAAATGTGAAGATTGGGCAACGTTATTTGTAAGAGAACAATCTCAACCACCTACAACTACAACAACAACTACAACAACAACTATACCACATTATTGCAGTCCTAGTTGGCAATGTGATGGTAATTGGCAATATTATTTGAATCAAGATTGTTCAAAATCTAATTGGAATTACTGTACTTATGGATGTCAAAATGGTCAATGTTTATCTCAACCAATAACTACTACAACTATTTCAACAACTACAACTATACTACCCCAGCCACCTGAATGTACCCCTGATTGGAAGTGTGATGGTAATTGGCAATATTATTTGAATCAAGATTGTTCAAAATCTAATTGGAATTACTGTACTTATGGATGTCAAAATGGTCAATGTTTATCTGAGCCACATCCACCAGAAGAAGATGTTGAATTAAAAATAATCAGTACAGATGTTGATTCTGACAGAGTATGTGAGAATGATGACAGAACAATCGAATTATCAGCTAGAGTAAAATTAGAAGAAGGAGATGACAATACACTAGTTAAAGTAAAATTCTACATAGAAGACAATGATGGAGATTGGAATTATATTGGAAGTGATAGTGAAAGACTAGACAAGGATGAAACAAGAACGCTTAAAATTAACTATTATTATGATGAGTATGACTTGGAAGTTGGAACTCATGAAGTAAAATTTGTGGCCATAGCAGATGGTGAACAAGATATAGATTATGATTACTTGTATATTAGAGATTGTGAAGATTATGATGATTATGACATAGATGTTAAAGAAATAGTTTTAGATCCAGAATTTCCAAAAAGATGTGAAATTGTTTTAGTAACAGTTCCAATTGAACTTGAAGAAGCAGAAGATTTTCCAGAAAATGTTTATGTTAAAGCCTACATTGATAGCAATTTAGAATATTCAACAACTATTCGATATTATGATGAAGAGACAAGAGTGTTTAAATTCAGTTTTGACACTTGTAATCACAACATAGGAACTCATTCTATAAGAATAGAAGCAAGAGTAAACGGTGTTAGTGATAGTTCATACAAAAGTTTTACAATAACTGACAAGCACTGGTATCCTGATTATAAGAACCATTGTTTAGATGTTGAAAAAATATGGACTAACAAACCAATTCAACCTGATGAGGATGTTAGAGTCTATGTCAAAGTTACCAACTGTGGAACAGAAACTGAATCAGGGATAAGGGGAAATATGGAAGCGTTTGGAATGATAGTTCCTGACGGTATGTTTAATCTCCCAGAAGGTGGATCACAAGAAGTTAGTTTTAATTTACATACTCCAGAAAATGCTGCAGGAACTGAATCATTTGTTGTTAGATTTTGGAGTAGTTATACATCAGACATTCTTATAAAAGATTTTGTTGTTTATACTGGTATTCCAATAATTGAGATAGAACCAGTTCAAAAAGTTCAGAAAAATAAATTAGAAAAAATTGAATTTGATGTAATAAATGTTGGAGATGTTACAGATACATTTACTCTTGAATTATCAGGTTATGCTAGCAACTGGATGACTGGAATGCAACCAGAAATAACTCTAGAACCAGATCAAAGAAAAACCGTAGAAGTTTATGTTAATGTTCCTGGAGAAGTTGAAAGTGGGGATTATCAATTCACTGCTTCAGCTGAAGGTTCACCAAGATATGCAGTCACATCAACACTAAGAGTTGTTGAAAAATTCAAAATGCCATCATTTAATTTAACAGGATTATTTGTTGGAATTGGATTATGCGCATGGTTACCTTGGTTGTTGTTATTATTAGCTTTGTTATTATTTTTACTTTGGTTCTTATTTGGAAGAGGAACTAAAAGAAGTGGTGGAGCAGAAGGAGAAGTTAAAAAATTTTTTAAGTTTGATGATTGTTGTTAGGGTTTTACTTAGAGTAAGTAAACATTTTTTTTCAAATCATTCATTTTTGGTATTGACTATCTATAAATTCAGCCTGTTCTTTTGACCATTTTTTGTTAGAATTTTTTTTCATATAGTCAGACCATATCTTTATGAATTCTAATCTTTGTTCAAAATTTCGTTTTCTTTCTCTTTCAAATTCTTCTTCGTCAAACTTAAACATAATTTTCACCTAGATATTTCTTAATTTTGTTTTTGACTTTAAGTATATTTGAATATTTCTTAATTTTGTTTTTGTCTAAATTTTCTGAAAATATTTGAAAAAGGTGTAATGCGTCTTCGATATCTTTTCCAGAACCTAAAACAAATTTGTAGACTATTTGAAGTTCCAATTCAGAAAAATAAAGTTCTTCTCCATCAAATTTGACTTTTGTTCTATTTTCCAACGAGTATTTTTCAATATCCATTTTAGGATATTTCAATTCTATATTTGGAATTATTTCATTTTCTACAGATATTCTAATAGCTATATTTTCACTAAGTAGTTCTAAAGCCTCATTGACGGATGCTGCATTTATTAACCAATAACCTTTTTTTAATAATTCTTCAAATAGTTTTTTAACGTCTTTCTTTTGTATCAGTATATCAATATCTTCTGTTGCTCTGCTTCTGCCAAAAAATATAGAAACATATCCACTTACTATCACATAATCAGAGTGTTTTTTTAGAATATCTATAAATCCAATAACAAACTTATCTAGATTATTCAATACTTTGTTGTTCATTATTATTTCTTTTTTTTTATAGGTAAATTCCAAAATTAACACCCCCAACTAATAATTTTACATGTATGAATATATGGTTTTTGGGGAAAGGGCAGGATTTAATTGAAATCAATAGAAAGCCTCATCCGAGACTTGAACTCGGGACCCCTACCTTACCAAGGTAGTGCTCTAACCAACTGAGCTAATGAGGCATATACTAGAATAATATTAGTAGAAAAGAATTAATTTAGTTACGCTTTCGCCGCTGATTTCTTAAAACAAAACCCCTTAAAATCACAATAATCACATAATTTAGTCTTGTTTTTCGAAAACTCGGTAGGAACAGGCTTTTTACCTCTTATTTCCTTGATATCTTGTTTAATCTCCTCCACATCCGCTTCTGTAATAGGATAGTATACGCTCTCACCTGTTCTTAGATAATAGAAGGACACATGTTTCGGGAGCTCGTTAAAACTCTCTTTCCAGAGGTAAGCGTATGCCTTGCCTTGCTTTAGGTGAGCTTCAGGGATGTAGTGGGGAAGAGGGCATTTGGATGTTTTATAGTCAACTATTGCTATTCCTTTGCCAAACAGACTGAGTGTCTTATCAATTATTCCAGCCATATTGCTGTCATCTAAGTTTATTTTTAACTCCCTGTCCTTTGGGTAGAAAAAGGTTCTAAGTTCTTTCTCATACCATCTTGATGATTTGTTCATTGTCATTAGTTTCTCGGAAAGGGAGAATGATAATCTAGCTGCATAAAAGTCAAGAAATCGTTTAGTTTCCTTATAATCTTTTTTCTTCTTTTCTTCCGAGCCGAAACAGTCACTATAACTTTTACCTATCAGATTCCATTCTGTATCTAGGAGTGAGAATAAGACTTTTTTGAACCGTTGCCACAGGATTTGCCAGTCTGCGTCTTGGATATCAGCAATATTAACATAGTTGAAGAAATGATCTAGAACTTTATGAGTAATTGTTCCCCTGACCATTGCAGGTGTTGGTTTTACTGGTATTTTTCGGATGTAGACGTAGAAGAATTTTCTTTGACAGTTATAATAGGTGGCTATTGCTGTAGGTGACAGACGTATATTGTTTTTGTTTTCCAGAAATTGATTGATTGGTGTCATGAGATATTATTTGGGGATTGTTGGATTTATTGGTTTCTTATTTTTGAAAAAAATATTGATAGTAATATTATTGTTAATCCCATTAGTTTTATCTCAAGGACCACAAGTCAAATTAAATCATTTTGGGTATGGTAAAACACCACAAGAAGTCAAGTTTA
>JAFCCM010000138.1 GCA_017610225.1 Candidatus Aenigmatarchaeota archaeon
ATATTTTGTATCTGTTTTCAATAGATCAAGATAATCAATATATAAACCAGCAATTGCATCTTCACCATATTCTTCGATTGCATCATCAAGAACAGCCATTAAATCAAATGAACTAATGCTCATTGCTGGGAAATATTTCATAATAATTGTTGAACCGCTTTTGGCTAATTCATCCATTATTCTCTTTTTAATATCAACACCCTGAGTAATATCACTTAACATCTGTTCAGTGGTTCTATCAAACATTGGCATATATGTTCGCATCAACGCTTCTTCAATTGTATTCTCACATGTTATATAAACGTAAACTTTATTTATTTTTCCTGGTTCAACTGTTTTCTGTTCTTGCATTAAAGATGTATTATTTATAGCTGAAAATATAATTGTATTATTCAGCATTGTGGATTTACCTGCTCCAGATCCTCCACCCCAAATATATAATCTTGATGGTTCATACCCACCAACTAAAATTTTATTATCCAGATATGCAAACCCAGTTGATGTTTTGCCTGACTTATCATATTTTTTCATGATCATTTCAACTACATGATTGTAATCATCTTTAACTAAATCAAGAGATGCTGCTGCTTCAATTGTAACTGTTCTATTACTCTCCATCATATTTGAATATAGAGTTTTAATTGTTACTTCATAATCTTCAACCAAGTCATCAATTGAATCAAATGATCCATCTTTAATTGACTCTAATACTTCGTTTAGTTCATCATAATTTTGAAATAAAGCATTGATTTTCTTTCTAAGTCTAATCTGTTTAACACAATCTTGAATAACATGATCTTTCAATTCTTCATTTATTTTAACATCAAGAAAATCTCTATGCTGTTTAAATTTTTCACTGAAAGCAATACTATCCAAAACATTATCAAGAGTTTTATCGGTTAGTAATAACTCATTTATCTTTTTCAAACAATCTAATTTTGAAGCAACTACTACTGGTATTTCAACTGTTTCTCTGGTTTCACAAAAGGCAAGAATTTCAAGCACATCACGATACAATGTTTTCGTCCTTTGTATTTTTGCTTGTTTATTTAAGATAATTGTAAAACATGAATTTAAAAATGATTCTGTTATCAAAAAGATCCCTCCTTACAATTTATTTAGGTATTTGTTCCAAATCCCTTATATAACCTCCCTCCATTTGCTCCCGTCAAAAACCTTTATTGTATTGTTACCATTGCAATCAACATACATAGAACCAGGTGCTGATACTGGAATTGCTCGACTTGAACAAATGTTGCCATTAATTCCCATATTGCCAGATGTACCACAGTAACCGTAAGATGAAGTTCCATATATAGGGTGTTCTCTTTTTGGAACTCCCATAGCATTACTAATCCAATCGAGTTTGCCTTTGCCATTACATTTCATACAGGTAGATGCTAGTGTATTCAACGTTTGGTGACATCCACTTCCTTTACAAGATGAACATATTTCTTCACCTTCTTCTAATATCAGTCCCTCAATTTCATCTGGGCCATTGGTACGTTTTGAGTAACCGGTTGCTTTTGCCTGTCGCTTTTTCAATCCAATCAATTTTCCCATCTCCTAAACATTTATCACAAGTCAGAGTTATCTCTTTTGAAAGAATGGTTCGCGGAAACTGTTTAACTACACCTTTTCCTTTGCATTTTAAACAAAATGCTTCTCCATCTTCTACCGTAATCAATCTCTTGTGATACATATTATATCTTTCGTCCATATAAGTATTCCTTATGCTGGTAACAATCTAGTATTTTCATGAAGCTCTACAAATTCATCCTTGGATAAATATTTATTTACAATATAATGACAATAATCTTCGTCCAGTGATGTTAGCATATCCAATGATCTTGGAATACTATATGACTTGATTTTTTGTTTTTTTGTCAGATTTCCTTGATTTATTATTCTTGTTATATTAAAGCATTCTTGATAAAACTCTTCAATATCTCCGCTTTCATATATAGGGTAAGCTCTATCAGCAAACTCTTTCATTTCTTGTTGTATCCTAGTATATAAATCCAATGTATATAAAAGAGAATATGATTTAACATCTTCCCAAAATGTA
>JAFCCM010000065.1 GCA_017610225.1 Candidatus Aenigmatarchaeota archaeon
ATAGGTAAACCAAATCTTAAAACAATATTAAGTAGTTTTGGGAAAAAGTATAAACTGAGGAGATATTATGGGAAGACATCCAAGAAGCCACAAGAAAAAGACAATGGCAGCAAAAATGAGAAGTAAAAAAAGGGGAATGAAAGGTTGGAAGAAGTAAAACTAGTTCTATAGAGTAACTGGGATTTGAGTCATGCGCAAGCAATTTGTCCTTTTGTCGATGTCTAAGCTTAAATTTAGACCAAAGTAGCTGATTACACTTTGGTTGAATAGACTAGATAGGATAGGAGGTTTATAGATTTTGATTATTTGGATGAAATCTTTTATTTAAGAACTAATCAGGTAAATATCTTTTGCCTTCACAAAAAAGATGATTTAATAAATGAAAAAAACTTGGGTGTTGATGAATCACTCTAGATGATTCATACCTCTCGTCTCTAACAACTTTACCATCTATAATAATAGAATAAAATACATCTGTTGGGAAACCATTTTCTTCATTATAATCCCAGAAAAGTACACCCACACTACCTTCTTGGTCTATAAATAACCTATCATCAACATCTTCATAAGGTGGACGAATCATACCTCTTGAAGATTCATATTGAACAACTGTAACACCTTTAAGATTTGCTTCATGTAATTCAATTACTGGTTTGGTCAAATCATATACAATCCCTCTTGATTGGTTACAAGCAACTGAAATTGTATCTCCAGTCTCAATTAAATCCATCACGTCTTTTCTACCACGAGTTCCTACATAGAAAGCACCTGTTTCAGCTACAACAGTATTAGTATGTGAAAATCTTGTTGCCTGATCTACTGTAACAAGAGATTTTAAATTTGTTAGGTTTTCTCCAACAGAGTCGAGTTCACCAATTAAACTTCTATGTGCTTCAAGAGTATCAGTCAATAAACAATATCCACCTTTATGTACATAATTAAATTCTCTTAACTGTTGATATTGTTCTACCCCTCGAGTTCTCATATTCCTAGATCTATAATATTCTGTCGCTTCTTTTGGACTTCTAATAACAAAAACAGGACCTCTAAAAATACCAGAACCCCTTACAACATCAGAAGTCAGTATTATTCTTTCATTTTCTATATCAGGAAGTAATGTATCTGGCCACTCAGGATCTGTTATCGGTCTTGCTTGAACTATATATAGAACCCCATCTCCAGATAGAGCAAACTCAACATCCAATCTACATCCATAAATATCATCTAATGTTCTTGCTACATGAGCAACTTCTCCCAATTCTGAAACAAATGTTTTTACATTATCATAAAGATAAGAATCAGTTAAAATAAAGTTTTGGTCAAAAGTAGCCATAGAACCTTGACTTAAACCACTCATCAATTTATCTGATAATCCTTGTAAAAATTCAACAATCGTTCTTGGGTCATTTGGATTAGCAGTAGAATAACAAACACCTGATATCTTTGGTTCAATCATTTCTTGGACAATCACGGCCATTCTATCATCTATGTTAATATCATGTCTTCTTGCATATTCAACAGCACGAAAACCTCTCGCACTTCTTAGAACATCATCAGCCAGTGTTAAAAACATGTGATAATCATCTATATTTAGGAATGAATGAAATATACCAGCAAAGGAAAGTCCCTCGGAATCTTCCCATGGTGATGAAGAGCGGACAGCTAACGGTTTTCTTAAACCATCGTAGACTTCTTCTAAATCACTCTTACTTCCTCTAAAACCAACTGGAAGTATTACAAAATCTGGAACTCTAAAACCACCTATATCATCAGATATTTCTGATAATCTAAGTAGATTATGTCCTTTACCACCCGCAACATCAGGTAAATATTCTCTATAAGAGTCTCCCTTTCTTATCAACATCTTCTATCAATAGATTTTGATATTATGAACATATTTAAACTTATCTCCAAGATCAAAGCCATTTACTCAAGGATATTAGTTGGGATAAGTTGTTTATATAGGTCTTTAACTAACTGTTACTCTTATTTAGTGACTAAAGTATAGAAATCTTTAAATAGTTTATACTAACCCTATAGTAGTAACATGATGTTTGTGGTGAAGAAAAATGACAACTATACTTTTCATCGATGATGATCCGAGAGTTCCAAGAGATTGGAGGAAAATTCTAAAACCGAGTGGATATAGAATCATATCTGCATTAGACTTACCAGAAGGTATGAGAAGAGCAGAAGAAGGTGGATATGATATTTTAGTTACTGATAAGAACCTTGGTGGAGTTCATAGAGGGGTTCGCCCACTTCTTGATTATATGGAAAGAGAAAGACCATTCGTGCCTGTAATTATACATTCAGGAGAACCTGGAACATCGGCAAAGAAAGAATTATATTGTACCGAGTTTACATCTAAGGCTGATCCTATGAGACTTATTGAAGTTTTAGATGATATTACAGGAGTAGAAGATCCATATTGTAATGTAAATTAAAGGTACTAAAAACTACTTTTAAACATTTCTTTGTTATTATTTGTAAAATTCATATCTTTTCAGTTAATCCTTTCAACGAATTAACTATCTATTTAAATCCCACTATCTAATAATTACCTAAGCTTCGCTAATCCTACGCTCAAGGAGAAATGTTTAGAAACTTTAATAAGCTTTACTAAACAATAGAATGTAGTTAAATAGGTGAAAAAATGAGACACGATACATTAGCAGATGTGATGATAACAATTAAGAATGCCGAAAGGGTTGGAAAAAAAGAATGTATTACTCCTGCCTCTAACCTTGTCAAGGAAGTCTTAAAAGTCATGCAGAAGCAGAAATATATTGGTATTTTTGAATTTATAGACGATGGAAAATCAGGAAAGTTTAGAGTTGAACTTAAGAATCGAGTAAACAAATGCAATGTAATAAAACCAAGATATTCTGTAAAATTTGATGAATTTGAAAAATTTGAAAAAAGATTTCTACCGGCCAAAGGATTTGGTACACTTATACTAACAACAAACAAGGGTATTATGACTCATGAGGAAGCTAAAAAACAACGTCTAGGTGGAAAATTACTCGTATATGTATTTTGATGGGATAATTATGGAAAAGGAGCTGCAGGTACCAGAAGGAGTGAACTTAGACGTGGATAAGAAGACTGTAAAGGTGTCTGGAGAAAAAGGGAGTTTGGAAAGAAAATTCAAATACTTCCATGATATTAAAATCGAGAAAAAAGATAATAAACTAGTAGTTTCCTCAAAAAGTGACAGGAGAAAGGTCAAAGCAATGGTAGGAACAATTATCGCACATACCAGAAACATGATTAAAGGCGTGACAAAAGGATATATTTATAATATGAAAATCGTTTATTCTCATTTCCCTGTGACTGTCAAGGTTGAAGGAGATAAAGTCTTAATCAACAATTTTATAGGCGAAAAAATGCCAAGAATAGCTAGGATAATGGGTGACACTAAAATCGAAGTAAAGGGTCAAGAAGTCATACTAACAGGGATAGAACGGGAAGACGTTGGTCAGACAATGGGAAATATCGAGCAAGCCTGCAGAATAACCAAATTTGACAGGAGAATCTTCCAAGATGGGATATATTTAACAGGTGAAGAAGATGGTTAATCCGAGAAAAAAACCTAAATTCATGAAACAGGGGACAAACTACCTTAAAAGGTTAAAGAAGAGATGGAGAAAGCCTAGAGGCAGAGATAGTAAACTTAGAATAAGGGAAAAATCAAAAGGCAAAATGCCAAATGTCGGTTATAGAGCCCCAAAGGATACAAGAGGGCTACATCCATGTGGATTAGAAGAAGTTTATGTTCAAAATATCAAGGATTTAGGAAAAATAGATCCAAAAATACAGGTAGGAAGACTATCTTCAACAATCGGACAAAGAAAAAAAGAAATTATGGTTAAAAAATCTAAAGAAATGAAAATCAAACTATTGAATGCGTGATTAATATGGGTGGATTAACTCAACAAAAGAGAATGGCATCAGATATACTTAAAGTAGGTCAATCTAGAGTATGGATAAGTCCTAACCACCTGGAAGATGTCAAAAACGCAATAACAAGGGCAGATATCAGAAAAATGGTTAATCATGGTTATATCAAAGCCAAGAATGAAAAGATAAAGATGCCTAGAGTAAAGAAAAAGAAGAGACAAGGTCATGGAAGAAGAAAAGGGGCTAAAGGTGCAAGATTACCAAAAAAAGAAAAGTGGATGAATACTGTCCGTCCCCTCAGAAGGATGCTGAAAGAATTGAAAGATCAGGATAAAGTTGATGGAAAAACCTACAGAAAATTATACTCACAAATCAAGAGTGGTACTTTCAGAAGCAGAAGCCATTTCAAAGTCTATTTGAAACAAAGAGGGATAATAAGTGAAGACAGGACCTAGATACAAATTACCTTTCAAAAGAAGGTTTGAAAAAAAGACTAACTATAAGAAAAGGTTAGGATTATTGCTTTCAGAAAAACCAAGAGTAGTTATCAGAACATCAAATAAACATACAAAAACTCAGATCATCAAGTATGAGACTGATGGTGATAAGACTCTTATCTCGGCAAGTAGCCAAGACCTCAAGAAGTTGGGGTGGAAATATTCAACATCTAATCTACCTGCAGCCTATCTGACAGGACTATTAATCGGACAAAAAGCAAAGAAAAATAAGATTAAAGATATTGTAGTAGATTTGGGTGTACAAAGAACTGTCAAGGGTTCAAGATTATACGCTACAATTAAAGGAATAATAGACTCTGGAATAGAAGTCCCATGTTCAGAGGATGTGTTCCCATCAGAAGAAAGAATAAAAGGAGAACATATTGCCAAATATTCAAAAGCAGATACTTATAAAACTCAATTTTCAAAAGTTAAACCCGATAAGATGGTTGAAGACTTTGAAAAAGTTAAAGAAAAAATAATGAAGGGTTAATATGAGATTTAAAAGAAATAACAAAAGAAGGGAAAGAAGAAAAGAAGAACCAGTAAATACACTCTTAAACTGGAAGCCAAAAACACAATTAGGGAAAGATGTACTTAATGGGAAAGTAAAAGACATTAAAAATATCCTTGAAAGGGGTATCAAGATCAAAGAATCAGAAATTGTTGATTTCCTTATACCAAACATCAAAAAAGAATTAGTTCTTATAGGCGGCAGACCAGGTAAAGGTGGTGGAATAGAAAGAACATCTATCCGCGTTTCAGCAAAGATGCACAGATCAGGAAGAAGATATCGTTACTCGTCATTTGCAATAGTTGGAAATCAAGATGGTATAGTAGGGATAGGTAAAGGTGCTGGAAAAGATGGAAAATCAGCAGTAAATAAAGCAGTTAAAAAAGCTAAACTAAACCTAATTCTTGTTCCTCGTCATTGTGGTTCATGGGAATGTGGATGTGGAGAAAATCATTCTATTCCTTATAGAACTGAAGGTAAATCAGGATCAATTCGTATTACATTGTTGCCAGCACCAAAAGGTATTGGTCTTGCTGTAAGTGAAGAAAACAGGAAATTACTTTCTCTTGCAGGAATTCAAGATATCTGGATTAAAACACTTGGTAATACAAGTACTAGGTATAATCTTGTTAAAGCAACATTTGAAGCCTTGAAAAATCTTCATAGTTATAAAACCGGTGAGTGAATTGTTAGCAGTTGTTAGAATAAGAGGCAGAGTCAATATAAGAAAAGAGGTAAAAGATACTCTAGTTATGCTTAGACTCCACAGGATTAATCATTGTGTTCTTGTTCCTGAGACTCCAGAATATTTAGGAATGCTTCAGAAATCTAAAGATTGGATAACATGGGGTAAGGTTGAGAAAAAAACTATTGTTGAACTGTTTAAGAAAAGAGGTATGGTTGCCGGTGGAAAGAAACTAGATGAAAATAACATGAGGAAAGTCACCAAATATAATGTTCTTGACAGTTTTGTTGATGATCTAATAAAAGGTAAAATCAAATTCAAAGATTGTCCTAGTTTAAAACCTGTTTTCAGATTAAACCCACCAAGAAAAGGGTATAAATCTACTAGACTTCCTTACCCTAAAGGAGATTTGGGAAATAGAAAAGAAAAGATTAATGAATTGTTGAAAAGGATGATTTAGGTTCTTTTTTACCGTGAAATTAGGTATAGGTTACATATTTAAAACTTTCCCTAAAACAAGATTATATACGACAAGATAACAATGTTAATAAACTTAACTAAATAAGAATATAGAGTTGTGTGATTGATTATGGTAGTCAGAAGAACCAAAAAAATTCATAAAAGAAGGGGACAGAGAAGTCCTGGTTACGGTAGCCAGAAAAAGCATAGGGGTGGAGGAAGTAGAGGTGGAAGAGGTAAAGCTGGTCTACACAAACACAAAAGAATGAGTGTTTTCAGATATGATCCTGAACATTATGGTAAAAGAGGTTTCAAAAGACCTCAAAAAATTACCAAAAAACTTGAAGTCATTAACATTAAAGAACTCGATAGTATGATTGATCAACTCCTAGAAGAAAAGAAAATCCAAAAAGAAAAAGATATGATTATAGTCAAACTTGATGAATTAGGCTATGACAAGCTATTAGGAACTGGAAAATTAAATCATAAACTTATTGTCGAAGCAAAAGCTTTTTCTAAATCCGCGATAAAAAAATTAGAAGAGGGTAAAGGCAAAGCAATAACGGTTTGATAAAAATGGTAAAATTTGATATAGCAAAATTGGCAAAGTTCTTGCCGGCAGTTGAAAAACCTGTCTATAAGTTGTCCTTGAACAAGAAACTAATGTGGACAGGGGTAGTGCTTATTATCTACTTCTTACTATCTTCTCAACTATTTGGTCGTGTCTATGGTGTTTCTCCTAATATTTCTTCTCAATTTCAAGGTTTAGCAATGCTTTTCGGTTCATCTTTCGGAACTTTAATGACAGTTGGTATTGGTCCTTTAGTTAACTCTTCGATTATTCTTCAATTACTGGTAGGATCAAAAATTATTAACTGGGACCAGTCAGACCCAGATGATAAAAAGAAATATGAAGTTACTCAAAAGCTTCTGTCAGTTGCATTTTGTTTTCTGATGTCTTTTGCTTTTGTTATTGGAGGAGCTGTTCCACCGATAAATAACAATCCACTAACAATTCTTATAGTTGTTGCTCAGCTTGGTATGGGTGGATTAATCGTTATGTTCCTGGATGAAATAGTCAGCAAATATGGTGTAGGTTCTGGTATTAGTTTGTTCATTGCAGCCGGTGTAATCAACAGTATATTCATCTCATTATTCAGTCCTTGCATTGCAGGTTCAGTCAAATGTGTATTATTTTCTTCGGGAAATCCACCAATAGGAAAAGTATGGACTGTATTACTCTATATTGTAAATAGTCAATTTGGACAGATTTTAGTTCCTCTATTACCTATACTTACAACCTTGCTTGTATTTTTCATTATTATTTACGCCCAAGGTATAGCTGTTGAAATACCTTTAACATTTTCTGCAGTCAGGGGTTTTGGTAGAAGATGGGAACTTAAGTTATTTTACACAAGCAATATTCCTGTTATTCTTACTGCGGCTTTACTTTCGATGCTAACTCTTGTAGGTGGAATGACTGCAAAACCAACATTAACTGACCCAACCATGAAATGTGGTATCTTAGGTTGTGTTGCTGAGACTCAACAAGGCAATCAACCTGTGAGTGGAATAGTCTATTACTTATCATCCCCAAGAAATTTACTAGGAAATATAATCTCAGGAATTGTAACATCTAAAGAATTTGTAAGAGCTTTAGTTTATCTTTTATTTATGGTCTCTATGGCTACTCTATTCTCTGTATTCTGGATAAGTACTTCAGGTATGGATGCTGAAAGTATATCTGACCAGTTAATGTCAACTGGAATGCAAATACCAGGATATAGAAGAGATCCAAAAATCATTAAAAGGGTGTTAAATAGATATATTCCACCTTTAGCCGTGTTAGGTGGTGCATCAATTGGTATGTTAGCAGCGTTTGCAGACTTTACAGGGGCAATAGGAACAGGAACAGGAATTTTACTAACCGTAACGATTATATATCAGTTTTATGAACAATTAAAGAATGAGAGAACAGAAGAAGCACATCCATTCGTAAGAAAATTATTAGAGGGTTAAAAATGATGGAAACTATATTGAATACAATATTTTCGCCTATATTAGGGTTAAATCCAATAGCAAGTATACCAATCATTTGTGGAGTTATCACTGGATTATTGACCCTTCTCAATAAAAAATTGATGGGAAAAACGGATGCAAAAGAAGTAAAGGAAAATATGCAAAAGATAAGGGCAGATATGTTAGAAGCCCAAAAAAGTGGGGATAAAGAAAAGGCAGATGAACAAATGAAAAAAATGATGGAAATGAACTCACAATATCTTCAGTCAATGATCAAACCATTGAGTGTGTCGTTAGTTATTTCAATGTTATTACTTATATTATTCTTTCCATGGTTGAAAGCAACTTATAATGGTATGACTGTTATGACCATGCCTGAATTTCTACCTATGATTGGTGGAAAAGGAATGACATGGATAATTTGGTATATTATATGTTCACTTGTTATTAGTATAGCACTAAAAAAAATATTGAGGATGTAAATATGGTTAGAAGAGCTTTAAGATCAAGAAGTTTGAAAAGAAGTCAAATGAAAGTCCCAGGAGGAAGGACAGTTACTCATTTTAGGAGAAGAAAACCTAGTATAGCCAAATGTGCTAAGTGCGGTAAAGACTTGAAAGGTGTTCCAAGGTTAAGAGTTTCTGATTTAAAGAAACTACCAAAGACCAAGAAAAGACCTGAAAGACCTTATGGTGGGAATCTTTGTTCTAAGTGTATGAGAGAAGTTTTTAGGGAGAAAGTCAGGAAGTAGATTTATAACCTTAATTCTCGTTAATTTAATCAAAGAGGTGATGTAGGTGGCAACGCTTACAGTAGGAAGAATTGTTATGAAAATTGCTGGTCGAGAGGCTGGAAAATATTGTGTAGTATTAACTAACCCAAAAGATAACTTTGTCCAAGTAACAGGACCAAAAGTCCTAACAGGGGTCAAAAGAAGAAGATGTAACGTAGAGCATTTGGAACCAACAGAGCATCAAGTGAAAATCGAAGTAGAAGCATCTGAAAAGAAAGTTATAGATGTTTTAGACAAGGAAGGGATACTCAAAAAATTAGGGTTGAAGAAGCCAAGTCCTGAAGTAGTGAAAGGACCAAAAGGGAAAGATAAGAAAGAGAAAAAACCTACAAAGGTCAAGAAAGAAGCACCAAAAGAAAAAAAGAGGGAAGGAAAAACAGTGACAATCAGTCTACCAAGACTTGGAAAAAAGAAAGAAAACCCTAAAGCAGAAAAGAAACCAGTGAAAAAATCTGCGAAGAAGTAGCTTCTTTTTCTTTTTAATTTTATTTAGTTAGGTTTTTATTATTGCTTCTCACAATTTAATTTATGATAATTAAAGGGGATAGAATTAATTTAAGAAAACTTAAGAAATCTGATGCAGAATCTATCCAAAAACATGCAAAAGATAAAGAAATCAGCAGATATACAATTCTTCCTCATCCTTACAAATTAAAACATGCCCAAGATTTTATTAATCTAACTCACAAAAAAATGAGAAAAAAAGAGTCCTATGAATTTGGAATAGAACTTAAGGTAACAAAGAAAATCATTGGGATGATGGGTTTGATTAATATTGACTTTGAAAACAAAAAAGCTGAAGTAGGTTATTGGTTAGGAAAAAAATATTGGAAACAAGGATTGACAACTGAATCTCTGAAATTGATCCTGAAGTTTGGATTTAGAGAATTGAAACTGGAAAAAATATATGCAAAAGTCATGTGTCCAAACATGGCATCAGCAAATTTATTGAAAAAGAATGGTTTTAAATTAGAAGGGAAATTAAGAAAAAATACTTTAAAAAATGGTAAGTTTATGGACGATTTGATTTATGGATTGTTGAAAGAGGAATGGAAAAAATGAAAATAAAAGCAATCTTCTTTGATCTAGGAAATACTTTAGCAACATCAAACGATTTCATGCAAAATAAGGCTTTGGGGGTCAATCAAGAATTACTTCAGTCCATAGGACATAGTTTCTCATTAGAAGAGTTAAAAAAAGCCCACAAAAAAGCAGTTGAATATACATCAACAAAGTACAGAGGGAATTCCAAAGTTTATGAAAAAGGACTTTTTACCTGGATCATGTGCAAATTTTTGGGTCTGGATATAGACAGAAAAGTAGCTGATAAAATGGAGGAAGAGTTCCAAAGAAGGCGTTTAAAATCTTACAAACTAAGGCCACACGCGAAAACCATTCTTTCTTCTTTCAAAAAAAAATACAAACTTGCTATAATTAGCAATGGTGGTGTAGAAGGAATAAATCATGTTATTAACAAGTTTGATCTCAGAAAATACTTTGACCTGATAATCATCTCTGAAGAAGTTGGAAAACAAAAATGCACTACTATCCCAATCAAAATCGCTCTGGATAAGTTAGATTTAAAACCAGAAGAAGTTGTAATGATTGGTGATAGAACTGATGAGGATGTTCTAGGAGCAAAAAAACTAGGAATGGTTGCCGTCAAATATAATTATGGAGCATGGAAAGATGTGAATTATTCTGATGAAAATGTAAAACCAGATTTTATTATTGATGATTTGCTAGAGTTGAATGATATCTTAGGTAAATTAAATAAAGAAAATTAACAAAAACCATTAGTGTTAATCAATCCTTCTGTAAGTATATCGAAATATTATCCAAAAATAAATAACTTAATCTTCTAATTAATCCTATGC
>JAFCCM010000139.1 GCA_017610225.1 Candidatus Aenigmatarchaeota archaeon
TTATCCTCGCCACATGGTTGATGTCCCTGCATAAAAATTGATGGTGATCTTGAGGAGAATTGAACTCCCATTCCCAGATTGAAAGTCTGGTGTCCTAACCGTTAGACGACAAGACCAAAATAGTGGCTGCTAAATGCAAGGGGAAGGAATCCTCTATTTAACTAATATAGCATTTAAGCAGTATCCTATTTAAATTTTTACCACTACTTTTTAATACATGCCCGACTTAACCTAATTGAACTTGACTGGTAGTTACTAGTATACCTGGTCAGAACTCCACTTTATGTATGTGCCTTCTTAGGCGGGTTGTACAGGATAAGTCAGAATTTCTTTGGTGCCAAGTATGGGAGTCGAACCCACCTTTCCAGACGTATGAGATCTAGTTATTCTCCAATGATCCTTGGCATATTATTTTATTCATTAATATAATCAAATATACATTCTTTAATAATATAACAATATTCCATATGATGTATATATTTATGATGTGTTGGACATAAAGGAACTAAATTAGAAAGATCATTATTTGATCTATTACCATCAACATGATGAACCTCAATACACAATTCTTCACCACAAATAACACATTCTTTTTTATGATAATTAAAACAAATTGATCTATAATTTAAATCTATATGTTGATTAATAGATATACAATCTGGATTTTTTCCAAGTAATACTCCACATTTATGAGAACATGTTTTATTAACTTTATAATTTTTTATTGGTTTCTCACAAATAGGACAATTTTTTATTCTTATGGGATTTAAATAACACCATTCTTCATGTGATTTAATTCCTGTTATAGAAATAATTTTTCCACAAAATTTACAAGAAGTTTTTTTATTATTAGAAATCATTCCAAAGTGACCAATTTGTTTTTTTTTCTTCAATTGTTCTATTACTATTACTAATGCTATTTTTTTCTTTGATCCTTTACATGATTGCCAATACTTACTACAACACCACTTACCATTACTAATTTTATAATTTGCTTTTTCTCCACAACCATACTCACATAACATATTATATCTCCTTTATTCATAATATGTTCTAAATAGGAGCGGAGGTTATATTTTGGGAGCGCAGGGAAGATTCGAACTTCCGTTTTCTGTTAAGAAATCCAGCTTATGAGACTGGTGAGTTAAACCAACTACTCTACTGCGCACAATTTATTAATTGATGGTGTGAGAAGGGGTTGAACCTCCATCTATACCAGTACTACTTTTTGGCCCGGTACATCTATTTTACTACCTGGCATATATTACCGATTATTAGATCACACCTAAATTTTTGGGCTGACATGAATGGACTTGAACCACCAACCACTCCCTTAATTAGGCGCGCACCTTTTTGAGAATAGCTCTACCAGACCTTTGGAGTCTTGAGACTTACATGTCAATATTTGGGGGACAGGGGTGGGTTTGAACCACCGACTTCCTAAGGGTTGCTCAGGGTCTCTTGCATCTGAGTTACCTGTCCATATTCTTTGGCGGTGAAGACAGGAGTCGAACCTGCATGAGTGTTAACTCAACTGATTAGCAATCAGCGTCCTTACCGTTCGGAACACTTCACCTCATTCATTTATATTATGTTCTATTTGTAAAGAATAGTTTCTTGAATTTAAGAAAGTTTCTAATCCATTATACTAACTATTACTATATATATTATTAAGTAGTTTATAAAGGATTATTACAATCTTTCATTTTCAATCTGTCTATATTACCCAGCCCGTTAGGGTTGCGTCTATCTATCTTTCAGTCTATTTTTTTTGTATAAATTTTATATGGTGGGTTCGGTGAGATTCGAACTCACGTGGGAGCTAATGCTCTCTCCAGATTAAAAGTCTGGTACCATCGACCAACTAGGTGACGAACCCATTAAAATTATGGAGCCCAATCCCAGAGTCGAACTGAGATTCCCTGATTACAAAACAGGAGTAATAATCCATTATACTAATTGGGCTAAACTATGGTGGCTCCGATGGTAGGACTCGAACCTACAAGACCCGTTAGGGTTGCTGGTTAACAGCCAGTTGGGATGCCAA
>JAFCCM010000140.1 GCA_017610225.1 Candidatus Aenigmatarchaeota archaeon
TAATATAAATATTTCATTATCTCATTTTAGACATGTTAAAAAATTAAAAGAACAAATGGATAAATATATAAAGGAATTTAAAAATGAAAGATTTAATTAAAGCATTACAAATATTTTTGAAATATGGGAATTCATCTTTTCCATTTCATTGTGAACATGATATACTATACATTTGAGGTATCAATTATTCAGATGTATCTGAATCAGATAAAAAATTATTAGAAGAATTGGGTTTTGATGGTGACGAAGATGACGGTTTTACTTCTTTTAAATATGGGTCGTGTTAAAAATGAAAACAATAAAAGATAGAAATTATAGTTTTAATCATGTTACGAAAAGATTAAAGGAACGATATGATCTTGATATTACAATGGATGAATATAATATTTTAAATTTGGTGACAATACTTGATATTCCTAAATTTATTGAACATCAAAAAGGTGATACTCAATTTATTTATGATATTATGTTCAAAAAGAAAATGATAAGAGTTGTATATAGTGATAAAAGAAATTTAATAACAACAGTATTACCAGAAGGAGTATAGTATGAAATGGTTTAAAAAGAGAAAATTAAAAAATCATATGAAAAGTATTAATTGGGATGCTCTTGAAGAATTAGATGAAAATTATAAAAATGGCGGTGAATACATGGCTCTTAAATGGCTTAAAGCATATGTTGAAAATAGAGCTGGGTGCGATCCTTCTGTTTTATTTGATAGTGTTTTAAGAAATATATCAGCCGGAATAGGTGACCAAAGACATAATGGTTTGTATGTTATGACACTTAGACCTTATATTTAAAAGGAAAATAAAAATGTTTGAAGTAGAAGGAAAATATGGTAAAGCAAAAATAATGATTGACGGTGTTGATGAAACAACAATGTCTCAAATTTACGAATTTTTATCACATCCAGCGTTTACGAATCCAATTTCAATAATGCCTGACTGTCATGCTGGTAAAGGAGCTGTTATTGGATTTACTATGCTAATATCTGATAAAGTAATACCTAATACAATTGGCGTAGATTTGGGATGCGGAGTGCTGTCTTTTAATGTTGAAAAACATATTTTTGATAACATAACAAAAGAACAACTTGATGAACTCATTAGACTTGAAATTCCTTTTGGTTATAAAGTTCATGGGGATAAATATCCATTTGATATTAATGACCAAAAGTTTTGGAAAGAAGTTAATGAAGAAGTAAGACAATTTACATTAAAGTTTAATAAAAAATTTCATGCTAATTATTCACCAGTTGTGTTTTCAAAAACACACTTAGAATTTTGTTGTGAAAAAATATGGGAATGCTCATTTGATAGAGTAGTAAAATCAATAGGGACATTGGGTGGTGGAAACCACTATATTGAAGTAGGTAAATCAAAAAATACTGGTGATTATTGGATTACTATACATTCTGGTTCTCGTAACCTGGGTTTATCTATTGCTAAGTATTGGCAAAAAGAAGCTAGAGAAATATTAGAGCATGGTATAAAAAATGAATACAATAAAAAAGTTGAAGAAGTTTTAAAAGATACTAAAAAATCTAATATTAGAAAAGAATTAGATGCTCTTAAAGAAAAATATAAAAATAAAAACATAGCAAAAGGTCTTGAATATCTTGAAGAATATGATATGTTTTGTTACCTTGTAGACATGATATTTGCACAAAAATACGCAAAGAAAAATCGTGAGGTTATGGCTCAATTAATTACTGACATATTGAATATTGAAATAAAAGAAACCATAGAGTCAGTTCATAATTACATTGACTTCAATGATTTTATTATAAGAAAAGGCGCAATATCATCCTACAAGGGACAAAAAGTATTAATTCCATTTAACATGGAAGATGGGATGTTGATTTGTGAAGGCAAATCAAATTCAGAATGGAATTTTTCTGCTCCTCACGGTGCGGGTAGAGTTGGTTCTCGTTCATGGGCAAAGAAAAATATTTCAAATAGAAAAGCTAAAAAAAGAATGAATAAAAAAGGTATTTATTGTTCAACATTACCAACAGATGAAACAAGAGATGCTTATAAA
>JAFCCM010000141.1 GCA_017610225.1 Candidatus Aenigmatarchaeota archaeon
AAAAATAACTTCTATTGTGTTATGATTTATATATTCAACAGATAATGGTATTAATTTACTATCATTAACATCATAAAAATCTGTTAACAAGTTGTATGTATTAAGATTGTGTTGAATTATTCATGTATCATTATTACTAAAAAATAATCCTATAAAATAAGTATCACTATCAGCACTATTAAAATAAGATGCATCTATTAACATCTTTGATTTTATATAAGCATATGAATCTATTGAAGGATATATGTTATAATAATTGCCTGTGAAATTCACTTCCGGTGATACAAGCAATTGATAATTAGACACATTATTTATTGGTCTAACCTTTTCTCAGTAACTTATCATATTTTGATGTGTTTCTTCTGTTAATATATCAGACCCATCCATAGGTTCAGTAGAAAGATCAATTTCAACTATATAATGTGGTGATAGAATCATGCCATCAAAAGCTGTAGCAGCATCAACACTTTCTGGTGGTGATCCTATCTCTGTTAACAAGACATAACCACTAAGGTTTTCAGAGAATGTCAATTTTATATTATTCTTATTTATTAACTGTGTTGAATCAGGCCAAATTCTTTCATCATTACTGTCATATGCATCAACCAATACACCCTTTTTATCTATACTATGTGTTATATTCCACACACTGTTTGTAACAAGTGATGATCTTTTCTCAGTTGCTTGATCCATTACTATATAACCATCTGTTATATCAGTATCAATATAGTCATTTCTCAGTTCAATTAAACCAGGATGTATGCCATAATTACTTGAATCATAATTATATGATATAGCTGTCATATCAAAAGAGTGATCTATTGATGAACCAGCTAATGGAATCAAATCATATGGTGTTACTGTATTACTGTAATCTGTGTTTATCTCTTTCCTATACAAACATTTCTTTATAAAACAATAACCACTCACATTGCTTTCAAAATTTAATACAAGATTATCCTTATCAGATAAATGTGAACTATATGGAAAAATTCTTTTAAAATCAGTATCATATGTCTGGTAATTTATATTATATGAATTCAACTTATGATTTATATTTCATGCACTTGAATTACTGTGTATTGTTATCTTAGTTCCGCTAATCCCTCATTCAAAATTAGGGAAAAACTGTGAATAATATACAGCACCAGCACCATTATCAAGAAAATTAACATCTATACTTGATATATAATTATGTAAATATAGGTAATCATTGTAATCACTAGCACTTATTTGTCCAGTTAGTATTGAATTGTGTCACCTTTCATACACATTAAGATTATTATTTGATTTATTTGAAAATATTTTATACAGAATATATAGTGATGATATTGTTCCCTTTTTCTTTAATAAGAACACAATATCCCTTACAAATTCTCTTTCAGCAATTGTGAAAGTTGATTTGTCAAGAAATGATCAATTAGTGAATTCAAGAATATAATGTAAAAAATCACCATCAACAGACATTGTATCCATTAATGTATTTAAATTTTTTGTCTTTGAATAGATTTCTGAAAATACATTACCAAATGACAAGTTTAAAAATTCTTTTATTCTATCTGTTCTTTGATGTTCAGGCAAAGCTTTCTTTGTGAATTCTTGCATATTTTCATAATTAATTACATATACATCATCACCATTATTATAAACACTACCAAAATATATAAAAATCTCATTTGTGTTTATAAAATTTTTAACTAAAAAGTCACTATACCATTCATCTTGGAATATTGCTTCAGCACTATTTGTTAACCATTCATGAAATAGACTATCGTTTCTTATATATACAGATTGTCCATCTTTAATACTTACCTTTTCATCTGTTGATGGATCATATATTTTAAAATTATAACCCTCACCAGAATATTCATTATATGTGTCTTCAAAAGTTAACTGATTAGATTTATTAAAGAAATAGAACCTATTTATATCACCAGTTCTTTGTTCAAACATAAACAATATTTTTTTATAACCATTTTCTTCATTATCTATGTAAAGCTCTAATAGATTGCCACCCTTTGTTATAAACACAT
>JAFCCM010000066.1 GCA_017610225.1 Candidatus Aenigmatarchaeota archaeon
GAATATTGAGAATGCTTTTCCTGTATATACTATTACTTTGGCTTGATAATCTGATAATCCATACTTTTCTTGGAATCTTTCTACCATATGATCAGGTAATTCTGGTAAGTTTTTTTTTTTTTTTTTTTTCCATTCATCATTAATTTCTATTTTTGTCAAATCTGGTTCGAAAATATATCCATAATCTTCTTCCATCTCTTTTGTTCTCAAAGTCTTAGTTATTCCTTGTCCTTCATCAAAAGTCCTTGTCTCTCTTTGAACTTCTCCTCCATTTCTTAAGATGCTTTTTTGTCTTATAACTTCAAAGTTCAATGCTTTCTCAATCTTTGCAAAACCAGACATATTCTTAATCTCAACCCGCTCTCCACCTTCTATTGAGATATTGACATCTATTCTCATTGACCCTTCTAGAGATGAATCGTAAACACCAAGATATTCAAGAATTGCAGAAAGTTTAGTTAGAAATTCTCTTACCTCTTTCGGACCTTTAAAATCTGGCTCAGTGACTATCTCACATAAAGGCATTCCAGACCTGTTGTAATCAATGTGAACATACTTTGCTGTTGTAATATCTCCGCCGATGTGAATAAGTTTAGCAGGATCTTCTTCCAGATGAATCCTTGTAATGTTGATTATTTTTTCTTTTCCATTCGAGTTGATTATAAGTTTTCCTTTTACTCCGAGTGGTACCTCAAACTGAGTTGTCTGAAAGTTTTTTGAAAGGTCTGGATAAAGGTAAGATTTTCTTGAGAAAAACATTTCTGGTAGAATTTCACAGTTTAATGCATGAGCAATTGATATCCCATGGTCTAATGCTTTTTTATTGACTTTAGGTTTTGACCCAGGGAATCCTAAACAAATAGGACAAGTCTTTGAGTTAGGTTCTGCATCCCTATAGTCTGTTGAACATGAGCAAAACATCTTAGATTTTGTATTTAGCTGAATATGTACTTCTAATCCTATTTTCATTTCATCACCAATTCCTTCTTGTGAAAGTCAGTATTTTGTTCGAACGTATGAGCGACTTGAATCATCTTTTTCTCTTGGAGATGGTCAGCAATTATATGCATTCCTACTGGCAATCCGTGTGAGAATCCTCCTGGAACTGATATCATCGGTACTCCTGCTAGGTTTGGTGGGTTTGTTAAAATGTCCAACATATAGATTTGAAGTGGAGTTAGTTTTTCGATCTCTTTGAACTTTGGTGGTAATATTGGCATACTTGGCGAGACAATAACATCATACTTTTTGAATGCTTTCCTGAAATCTTCTATTATTAGAGTCCTTATTTTCATTGCCTTGAGATAGAATTGATCTCGATAACCAGCCATTCTTGCATAAGTTCCCATGATTATTCTTCGTTTTGCTTCTTGTCCAAATCCGTCCTTTCTAACTTTTGAAAAATATTCGTTGAATCCTTCGCCATTTTTAATCGGTTTTTCTAATCCATATCTTAGTCCGCATAATTTAGCAAGATTTGTTGAAGTTTCTGACATTGCAATTATGTAATAAGTTTGAACAGCAACATCTGTGTGTGGAAGAGAACATTCTTCGTAAGTTGCTCCTAAGCTCTCGAATGTCTTAATATTATCCCAGATTATTTTTTTGATTCCTTCATCTATTCCCTCGCCAAAGTATTCTTTTGGTACTCCAATCTTCATTCCTTTAACGTCATTAACCAGATATTTGGTATAATCTTCTTCTTTGGCATCAAGAGAGGTTGAATCCATTTCATCATGGCCAGTAATTATTGACAAAAGTAATGAAGCATCTTCAACTGTTTTACCAATTGCTCCTATTTTGTCCAAACTGTTAGCATAACTAATCAATCCCCATCTAGAGACTCGTCCATAGGTAGGTGTAATTCCGACTGTATTTGTAAATGAAGCAGGACAACTAATCGACCCGCCCGTACTTTCAGATAAAGCAACGTGAGGAAAATCAGAGATACTTGTTAAACACCCTGCTCCTCCAGAACTTCCCCCACAAGTCCTTTCACTATCCCAAGGATTTTTAGGAATTGCAAATGGAGTGTTGGTGTTAAATGTCCCATGACCAAACTCATCCATGGTTGTTTTCCCGATTATCACTCCGCCTTCTTCTTTGACTCTTCTAGTAACAAATGAATCAAATGGGGGAACATACTTGTGAAGAATTTTTGATCCTGCGGTTGTTTTCAGTCCTTTCGTGCAAATATTGTCTTTAACTGAGATTGGTAATCCAAACAATTTACCTTTTTTGAGAGATTTTACATCAATATTTTCATTAATTGTGATAAATGGTGAATATTTTTCTTGAATTTTCTTTGACTTTTCAATTGTCTTTGAGATAAAATCTTCTAAGTCGATTTGGCCTTCTTTTACTTGTGTTAGATATTTTTTTACTCTCATTAAACTGACCTCGGTCCTTTGAAATAATTATCTTCTTTGTTATCAGCGTTAGAAAGTGGATCCCATTCATACTCTTTGACTTTATCTTCTCTCCAAACGTTTTTGATTTCTATGGGTTGAAAGGAAGGTTTAACATCTTTAGTATCAATTTTTTCTAATGACTTAAAGACTTCAAGAATATCATCTATTTGTTTTGTGAATTCTTCTACTTCCTCGTCTGTTAACTCTAATCTAGCTATTTTAGCAACTTTTCTAATAACATCTTCTGATACCATCATTTAAATCACTCTTATTAATTTATTAGGAAAATATTTAATTAAATTAGAAACAATTTTAAAACAGATTAAAATATTCACCGTGCATTTATGGCACCTCTAGAATATGGGTGGTTGAGGTTTAAATAGATTATAGAGTGTTTTTGTATCTCATAAAATCCATTTTAAATGGAACTTTTGGTACGTATGTATTTTTCAAACCATTTTCAGAATAAGATTCTAGGAATTTCATGAATTCTTCTTTTATAATTTTTTCTTTCCCAGTTTTTTTTGATTTCTCTAATATGAAACCTAATATAAGATATCTCTTGTTATGAAAATAAGATTTTTTAAGTTCTTTTAGTTTTTTAAGATGCTTTCTAATAATATTATTTTTTGTGTATATACCAAATTTAGTTTCTATAACATTTACATGTTTTATATTAAAACCATTTCTAAAAATTTCATCCATGACTTCTATTGGATTAGAAATGGAACCAGTCTGCAGGGCTATATATTTTACTTTTGGGTATCTAATTATGTGAATAGTGTATTTTGTTCCGAATTCTCCACCATCTATGCAAATTGGATATTCGGATTGATTTTTTTTTGGTGTTGGTATATAAGGTGGGTTAGAAATTATTAATTTTATATCTTCTTTTGGAGTTTCTCCCAATAATGAGAAAATATCTTTTTTCTCTGAATTTATATTATTAATCTTCATTTTTTTAATATTTCTTTTACTGATGTTAACCGCGTCTTTGTCAATATCAATTGCTTTAATTGAGAAATTAGAAGATTTTTCTCTAAGTTTTTTTGTTAAAAAAATTGTTGGTATACAACTTCCACACCCAAGATCAAAGATTAGATTATTTTTTCCATTTATTATTTTATCTCCAAGTTCAAGTATTTTTTCTATCAATCTACATAATGAATCAGTATCTGATGGTGAATAGAAAACACTTCTCATACAGCCTTTCAAGATATGTTCATTAAAGTATAATGGGCGTATATTTTTTATTAAAACCAATTTAATCACCTTTAATATAATTCCTAAGTCAATATTAAATTTTTTTCAAAGACATTTAATATAACTCTTGTCTCTGTTCTTTGAATGCCTTCTATTTCAAATAATGTATTTATAAATCTTGTTAGGTCGGCCCTATTCTTGAATTTAGCTATTACTATCAAATCTGTATTACCAGTTGCTCCATAAATAGCAGAGACATTTTTAAATTTTATTAGTTTATTAGCAACTTCAAATTGATTCTCTCTCTTTATTACAAGTTCTATTATAACAGGAAGATCAAATCCAATCTTCTGATAATCTATAAGTGCCTGATATCCCTTTATTACCCCCATTTTTTCAAGCTTTTTCATTCTTTCATATACTGTTGTAATTGACATTCCAGTCTTCTTTGATAATTTTTTAAGATTTTGTCTGCAGTTTTTTTCTAATTCCTTTAATAAATCCAAATTTTTTTCGTCTATTTTCACATTAACACCAAATTATTTCATAATTGGGTAGTAATACATTTAAATGTTCTAGCAACTTTTCTGATAAAACATACAAACTTTCTTATTCTAGTTTTACTAACAATACCTTAGATTAGCTATGCAACCATCAATGTCCGTGGAACAACTCCATTTTAAGAACTTTATGTATAGATGGTTATGCACAGTATCTACCAAGTTAACAACAGACATTAATGGTTGTTAATTTGGGATGATTCCTGTTTTCCTTTTGGATGACCAGAAAAAAACAATTAAAACATCGAGAAAAATTGGCTATTTGTATTTCTTTTATTTCAAAAAAAATAAAAAATGAGGAGATGAAAAAAATGTTAACATTTTGCGAAAAATGTGGAAATATAATGACATTAAAAGAAAGAAAAGGAAGAAGTTTGGGAGAGTATGAATGTAGAACATGTGGTTTAATAAAAGACATGAAAATAGAAAAAGTAGAGATAAGAGAAACGAATTTTCAGGAGGAGTCTATACCAATACCAAATGAACTAAAAATCCCCTTTAGGTTTTAGTATTCGATACCCTTTCGAGCAGTAACACCGTCTTCAATAGGGTGTTTTATCTCTTTTATCTCTGTTGCAAAGTCTGCTCGATCGATTAGTTTTTTTGGGGCATACCTTCCTGTGAGATAGACAGTTGTTTCAGAAGGGACTTTGTCTAGAAATGTAATAAGTTCTTTTACATTTAATAGACCTTCATGTCTTATCCCTTGAATAATTTTTGGCCCAGTGATTAGGTTGATCTCATCTAGGATTATCAGGAATGGTTTTTCTTTCAGTTTTTTCTCAGCGAACTCTAGACCTTTTTTTACTAATTCATAATCTTCAGAATCAGGATTTTTCGGGTTGATGAATTCAGATTTCCCAAATTGATAAATCTCATATTCTGGTTTCAATCTCTTTTGAATCTTATACTCACCGATATCTTTTTGACCTTTTAGAAATTGAATCACTACTACTTTTTTCCCGTGTCCTACAGCCCTTAGAGCTACACCTAAGGCAGAAGTAGTTTTTCCCGCTCCATGACCTGTCCATAAATAAACTAGTCCATGTTTTTGTTTCATAGAATCTATTGGTGTTAGAATTATTTGAGATTTTAGTTATTCTACTCCTAATTTCTTTTTGGCTTCCTCGCTGATATCGTCAGGAGACCACGGAGGATCAAATACTAACTCAACTTCAACTTCTTTTACATCTTTGATTTTTTCTATCGCAACTTTTACTTCTTCTGTTATCATTCCGTGCATAGGGCAAAAAGGATTAGTCAATGTCATTTTAATTCCTACTTTATCATCTTTTATTTTAATTTCCCGAATGAATCCTAGATCAACAACACTAATAGGCATTTCTGGATCATACACTTCTTTTAATTTTTCTAGAACTTGTTTTTTTGTTACCATTTAAATCACTTTAACGATATTATATAATATTGATTTATTAATATATTTGGTCACTTAACGAGGAATGTTCCTTTTTTTTTGTTGACTTTAAAAACAAAATAGAAATAACAAGAGAGACAATAATAATTACAATAATGATTATCATTGATATTTTACTGAATTTAGGTTTTTTAGATTCTATGGTCGTGGTAGTAGTATTTTCTGTTTCTTGAACAGTTGTGGTAGTTATTTCTTTAATTGTGGTTGTTGTAGTAGAAGAACTTGATGTAGTAGTTGCTATTGATGGGTCCTTGACAACAGTTATATTAAATGCGTATCCTTCGCCTAGAGAGATTCCATCTGATTCTGCTACTAATTTAATTTCTTTTTCTCCAGGAAACACATCTTCACTAACTACAATTTCAAATCTGAATGATTCCTTTCCATCTGGATGTAAAAAATTTATTTCTGTTAGTTGTTTAATCTCTATTCCCGACGGCGCTTCAATTTTGATTTGTATCCATTCTATAGTTTCATTATCTATGTTTTCTAAAACGACTCTTGTTGTCAATGATTTTCCTTGAAGTATTGTTACATTATTAATTGGGTAAACGAATTCTATTCTATCTGAATAAGAAAAATTACAGAATATTAATAAAAATAAAAGAATTACTAAAAATGATAAAAATTTTCTTTGCATATAAAAACAATTATTTTAATTCAAGTTAAAGCTACCCCTCAACTTTAATACAACCTACAGGACAAACATCAGCAGCTTCTTGATTACATCCAACTTCTTTTATTTCTGTTTTGACTGGTCCATATTTACCGCTACCTTTATCTTCCCAGTTATCTGGACAAATAGAAGCGCATGCTCCACATCCTATACATTTATCATGATCTTGTTTAATTTTTACCATTCTAAAATCACCTTAAAGGAATTATTTGGATTTAGTTTTCTTATATTTTTCCCTATATTCTTGAATAGCTTTTTCTAAAGCACCGACAGCAAGTAGTGAGCAATGGACTTTCACTGGAGGAAGTTTACCTAAGCTCCTTATCACATCCTCTCCTGTTATTTTCTCAGCTTCTTCAAGAGTTTTACCTTTTACCAACTCTGAGAACATTGAACCAGTCGAGATTGCAGCAATACAACCTGTTGTTTCCCATCCTATTCTTGTAATTTTGTTATCCTTGACTTTAATATAAATTTCTAGAGTATCTCCACAGATAGGACTACCTTGTTCTCCATGACTATCATAATCTTTAAGTTTGCCTTGATTCTTTGGGTTTTTGAAGTGTTCTATAACTTTTTTTGCATAGATATTTTTCATGAGATCACTCTAATATTATTGTAGTAATAGTATAAATAATATAACGATGTTATAAATTGATTTTTTATGATTTCATTAATTAGAATTATTACCAACACCACTAACAATATAGATTAGACTTTCATGACCTCTAGAGTCAGATATAGTTGTAGCACGATGTACTATGATAGAATGATTTCTATCTAAGATTTCTTGATAGAAATCTCTTAGGAAGCCATCTCCTGAAAGAGGAAAACCTGCTGTATATACACCTAAGTATGTATCTAGAGGTTTCATTTCTAATATTCTTTCAAATGGGGACTCTCTATGAGGAACATTATGGAGAACATACTGTTGAATAAAAAGGTCTTTATTTTGAACTCCTGCTCTTTCTAAATGTTCTTTTTCAAATTCTATCATTCTAATTTTACCATATTGCCATTGAGGATAAGCTATTCCTTCCTTATAAATACTACGTCTAGGTACTTCATATATTTCTTTCTCATCTAGTCTAAAAAGAGAAACTAATTCTTCAAATCCAAAACTTGTTGCTATATCACCATTAGGGGGAAATACAAGGCTATTCAAATGTGGGTCCCCATTCATCAAATCTCTTAAATCATAAATATGAATAGGTACATTTCTTTCCGTCCAACCTATTAGATTAGGAAATTTAGGGATTTCTTCAAGTAGTCTTTGAACTCTCTCATCCTCTTGTCTTGTGAACATATATTATTTTTTTCCGCTTAGAAATTAATATCAATCTTATTAAAGAAAAAGTTAATCTAAATCTCACAACTAGCACATCCACCACTCTTACTAACAAGACTATCAATAACATCTTTCTTTACAGCCTTTGTGCTCAATATCTGATACTTTCTACTTCCATCCCTGTAAACTGTCAATCCTTTACACTTAAGTTGATATGCCAGCCAGTATGCATCTTCTATATCTTGTGGTGTTGCGTGATTAGGGAAGTTAATTGTCTTGGATACAGCATTATCAGTATATTTTTGAAAAGCTGCCTGCATCTTTACATGCCACTCTGGTGAAATATCATGGGCAGTAACAAAGACTTTTCGAATTTCTTCAGGTATTTCTCTAATATCTTGAATAGAAGAACTATTTGAAATCTTTTTCATTAATTCTTCATCATATACCCCAGCCATAATAGATTTAGCTTCAAATTCTGGGTCAACATAAACCAAGTTAGATCCAATTGTCTCTTGAACATTCCTAATATAAGATATAGCAAATAATGGTTCACAACCTTGAGAACATCCAGCAATAACACCAATAGTTCCAGTAGGAGCAATAGTGGTAACAGTTGCATTTCTCATCCGCTTATACCCTTTCTTTTCCCAAACACTTTCTTTGAATGCTTCAAATGACCCTCTCTTCTTTCCGAGTTCTTCACTCATATTCCTTCCTTCATCTCTAATGAATTTCATAACTTTTTCAGCAGTTTTCACTCCTTCTTCAGAATTGTATGGTATTCCTAATTTAATCAGCATGTCAGCAAAACCCATCACACCTAGACCTATCTTCCTAGTTTTTCTATTCATTTCATTCAATTCCTTGAGTGGAAATTTGTTGATTTCAATTACATTATCAAGAAATCTTACTGCAAGTCTAGTTGTATATCTTAATTTATCCCAATCTATTTTTCCGTCATCTGTCATTTTTCCAAGATTGATCGATCCAAGATTACAAGACTCATAAGGAAGAAGTGGTTGTTCACCACATGGATTAGTTGATTCAATTTCGCCAACATGAGGAGTAGGGTTAGATTTGTTAATTGTGTCAATGAATATCATACCAGGTTCTCCATTTTTCCATGCCATTGTGATTATAAGATTCCAGATTGCTCTAGCCATTATTTTTTTCGATGGTTTACCATCCCTTGGATTAATCAATTCGAATTCCTTATTTTCTTCAACAGCTTTCATGAATTTGTCATTTAATGCAACAGAAATATTAAAGTTGTTTAATGCACCTTCTGTTTCCTTACAAACTATAAAGTCAAGAATATCTGGATGGTCTACCCTTAAGATAGCCATGTTAGCACCACGCCTTTTGTTATGTACTAATATACCGTTTGCAACAAATTTTCCAGAACCAGGAACTTCTATATCCATTGTGTAACTTCTTATTTTTTTGATGTTAGTAACTTTTGTGAAATAATATTTTGGATTTGATATTTTTTGAAAATGTTTACTTTCTCTTAGTTTTGGGAACTCTTTCATCAAATAACTCAGTCTCTTTCTTGTTAAATTTCTTTTACTTGATGATGTATCGTTAATGTAGTGATAAATCGCTCTGTAAAATTTCCTGTCAGATCCCCTTTTTGACCTTCCTTTACCTGAACCTCTTCCAACATAATTGTAAAGTAATTTCAATCTTTTCCCTTGGTTTGGTATTATATCATTCTGTTCAAATTCTTTTTCGTGATATCTTGTTTTCAAGGTATCATTTTTTCTTTTTGTAATAAATCCAATCTCATTCATAAACAATTTAATGCTTCTGTCTTGGACTATCATCATCTGGTAAATAGGTCTTCTACCATAACTATTCTCGCCCTTTTCATATTTGTGATAACTTGATACAATATTTAGACCAAGCAGTAACTGTTGAACTTGTTTTATCAATTTCTTGGATGTGGAATAAAGTCTTGGATACCCATCAGAATGAACATCTCCATCTCCTTCAAATAAACCTCTCACAAAACCTTTAGCAGTTTCTCTAGAAGAATTAAATATCACATCAGGTACAAATGCTTCAGGAGATGACTTTTTTTTCCACCCCATTTTTTCAAAAAATCTTTTTAGATCACGAGAATAAAAGAACATGTCAGACCAAGAACCTTCATCTCCTTTTGTGCCAACTTTAAGACCAAATATATTATCTACAGAAGATTCTATTTTAGTTATTAATTTTTGATCTTTATTATCAACGCTAAATATTAATCTTCCATTAGTGCTCAGACAACCATCAGCCATATACAATCCTAATATTTCCCCAAGTTCTTCTGACATTTTTTCAGGTATTTTAATTGGGTTTGAGTTCCGATGTTGTTCCTCTAATCTAGGAAGTTCTGTATCTTTTCCAGTATGCCCTCCAACAACAGTTACTAACCAATCATTTTCTTTTATCTCTTGAGCGTCTTTCCAGATTATTTCTCCATTTTCATCTACACAAGCCAATTGGTGATTGTAAGTTGACTCTATACTTAGGCCAATATTTGTCTCAAATTTAAATACTTCTGCAAGTCCATTGTCCATTGAAACAAATACATTGTTAAACATTTTTCCATCATAGACAAGATGTTTTGTAAAATTCTGGCCTAGAGGCGGACAGTTCAATAGATTGCCAATAGGTAAAATTCCA
>JAFCCM010000142.1 GCA_017610225.1 Candidatus Aenigmatarchaeota archaeon
GGGTGGGTGGTTCATTCCATCTACAGATCAAATTCGAGGAAGGTGCTATGCTATAGAACATAAAGATGGAAATGATGCAAACTATATTTATTGTTCAGAATATTGTAAACAAACTTGTGATTTATATAGAAAAACTGTAGAACAGATTATGAAACAAGATTTGATAAATGCAGGACATATTGAAGAAAATAAAAATTCTATTCCAGGATACAATATTTGGAGACAGGAAGTTTTTAAAAGAAATAAAGAATTATATAAACAAATTCAATGTGAGATTTGTGGAGAAACTCATGATTTAATTGCTCATCATATTTATCCTCAAAAAACTCACCCTGAAATGATTCTGGATCCTGAAAATGGATTAATAGTTTGTTCAGAATGTCATGTAAAAAGATGTCATCCAGCTGGTTCTGATTGTTCATATGGAGAGTTGGCAAAATTAATTTGTGAAAAACGATATAGGAAGGAAAAGAAATGATTCAATCAGGATATGTGATAGCTGGATTTGAGACGCTTTTCTGTATTTTTGACAATTTTATCAAGAATAAAAAGGGAAGGTATACTAATAACTTTAGTCGAGATGATATTTCTAAATTTCACTCAGAAACTTGCTCGGGATTTTTACACAGTTACGGCCAAGCCTTTTCAGGAAAAAAAAGATATAAAAATTATAATAAATCAGAAGCTAATGTTTTTATAAAATGTCGGAATTCTGGTTTTTTTAATAAATCTCTGTTCATATCAGATTCAGGTGGATTTCAAATCTCCATCGGAAAATTAACAGTCAACGAATCTAATTTACTACAAATATTATATTATGAATTTTTAGAAGAATATCATCATGTTTTAGATCGTGCATTTATTCTTGATATTCCGCCAGGTCCAGGTTGTGAGATTTTTAAAAATTTTAATGATCTATATAATTTGAATCTTAAATCATATCTTCGCGCTAAAAATCTTCCTCAAGAAGTTAGAGACAAAATTATCTATATCCATCATTTTAGATCACCCAAATTGTGGGAAATTTATATGAAAATTCTCCGTGATTACGATATGTTTGATAGTTTCAAATATCATGGAACTGGTGGCATAGTTGCAAACATGTCAAGTGATATGGGAATACCTATGATAATTTATGTTTTACCTATTATTCCTCTTTTAAATGAATGTATAAAATATAAAAGAAATAGACTTAATTTTCATGTTCTTGGAGGCTCTAATTTTAGAGATATTTTCTTTTATGAACTATTTCAACTCCAAGTTAAAAAAATTCATAATATAGATTTGAATATTACTTATGATTCTTCAGGTCTTTTTAAGGGTTTGATGTGTGGACGTTTTCTTCAAGTTTATGATAATAATAATAATTTTGTTAAATTAAATATTAAATCTGATAATTTAGAACAAAGATTTAAAAATGATATGAAAGTTAAAGATAAATTTAAATCATTTATTCAAGATATATCAATAAGACATCCTTATATTAAACCAATTAAAATAGATAATATTTATGAAGTTAAAGAAGATGGATCTCAAGGAACGTTTTATGAAGAAATTAAAGTTTACGCGATGCTGGGCATGTTAGATCAATATTCAATAGTTCAAGAAATGATGAAAAATAAAGCAGCTGAAATATTTCCATTATATGAAGCTGGTGATTTTGAAAAATTTAATAAAGAATCATCTAAATTAGTTCAATCTTTAAATAATGGAAAAATTACAAGAAAACAAACTATAAAATCAAGAAGTATAATTAAATCTTTAGATATGCTTAGAGATTTAGATGAAGATTATTGTAAATATGCAGTAATAACATTTCTTGGAAAAGATGAATTTTCAAATTTGAATCCTAAAAGTCAGATAATGAGTATATAAAATATTAAAGAAAATGAAATTATTTGTTCAAAATGCAATGGTTTAGGGAAACTTGACTTGACTTGATTGGATTAAAAATATTGTTGGAAAATGAATATAAAAATTATAGGAGGAACAAATGATTACAGAGTCTTTTTTAAACTCTTGTTTTTCTTTAATATTATGTAAAAAAAC
>JAFCCM010000012.1 GCA_017610225.1 Candidatus Aenigmatarchaeota archaeon
TTACCACCAGCTCCAGTAGCAAATCTAGCAAGTCCTCTGGCACCACCACCTTGTAATGCACCTCTTGCACCACCTAGCGCTTTTCCAAGTTTTCCAGAACCACCTATTATTGTTTTACCTGCTCCTTTTCCAAACAATCTACCTACACCAGATATACCTTTTCCCATAAGTTTAAACATTTTCATGAATGGTCCGAGAAAGAATACTGAAATAGTTTTGATAAGACGTCCTATTCTTCCCATTCTACCTAACAGGTTTGAAAAGAATCCGACTATCATTGGAATCCAACCTTTTACATCTTTCCTATTTCTCTTAGCTGTCTGTGCCATCTTTCTGGTATTTTTTCTTATTTCAGCTAATTTTCTCTGTTTATCTCTTTCACTATTATAATTATCTTTAAATGCTTTCTTTGCAAGTTTTGCAGTTTTAAATATACTATTCTTTATTTTCGAAACTTGTTTTGTAAGAGTACGAGAAAGTTTATTTCCTTTGATAGCTGAAATTGTTGATGATGCAATATTCTGTGCCATACTTGGTGAATGTGGACCTTCTCGATCTTCTCGATCTTCTTCAGATTTTCTGATTCGACTTAATTCATCGACCATTCTACCTTTCCAAGTTTTAGCAGTACCCCATGCTTCTTCACCTTTACCTTTTGCCCATGCACCTGCCCCACCAACAGCACCTGCTCCTGTTTCGTATATGGATGATGCTTTGCCCATAGCTCTATCTTTCATCTCTTTAGCTTTTCTAACTTGTTCATCTGTTATTGGTGCTGCTGGTCCTTCTCTCATTTTACCAAAAATGTTTGCTTTAGTAAACCCCATATTTCTAAGGATTGCACCAGGTGATAATAAATCAGAAAAACTTGTAATACCAGCTTCTTGTAAAGCACTCTTATCAAGTCCCAATTTTTCTGAAAACATATCGAAAGCATTTCGTTTGCTGAACTTTCTTGTGGTCATAAATTCTTTTATTTTACCAAACAATGTATATGTTTTTGAAGATACTGGAGATACCTCTTCTCCCACTAATGCTTCAGCTGTGACTTTTGTATATTTATCAATATTTCGTAGGAAGACCATCCCTTTTGTATAGATTAATGCTAGTAAGTTGACTTGTTGTTGATATATATTACTTGTTCGTGTTGCTTTTCTTACATCGCCTAAATAACCCCCACGAGCACTAAACAGTACTTTAAACGGAGTTGTGATAGATGATTTCATCAATTGACTAAACATTAGCATAGATTTGAGTGCTGGATTTTCTAATAGAGTTCTTTGCCAAGCAATCTGCATACGATCCGCTGTACCAATTTGAGCTGCTTTTAATTCATTCATTGATTTTAATAGCTTTTGTTGAGTTTCTGTGGAGATCTTAGACGATGATCGTAGACCTTTATTGATTTGTGACAATTCCTCTAAAACTTTATTGCTGCTGGTCGGATCAATTTTATCAAGGAGTTTATCGACTGGGGTTACAACTTCAGCAGCGTGAACTTCAATCATACCACCTTTTTTAATGAAACCACCTTCTTGTAGTTTTGGAGGATTTGCGGCACTAATATTATCTGATTGTTTTTTCTTGAATACGTTTCCTAGTGATTCTCCTGCTTTTGATAATGTACCACTAACTTGTTCTTTTATTTTTTTAGCAGATTGTTGGAAAACATCTGTTTCCATAAACTTGGCAGCAAAATACCCAAACAGAGGAGTTGCTCTTGACATAGCCATAACCATTGTATTTTGTTTGTTAACACTTATATCTTCACCAATTGCTTTTCCGTATTGACCAATTGCTCCAGCAGTTGCTTTCGCTGTATCGCTTGTAATACTTGCTACTCCAACGGATAAGCTTTGGATTGTCTTCCCAAGACTTTTTACAACTCCATTATATGCATTTGCAGTTTCATTTGTAAATTCGCTTTTTTCTATATCTAGTTGTTGCATTAACCTTTGTTGTTCTTTTGTTAATGAACTAACTTCTGATGAGATTTGCATAGCCTTTTTATCTTGTTCTTGAACCATCCCATTTACTTTGTTATGAAGGCTATTAATTCGGCGTGCTCTATCGTTTCCTCCACTTGGTGGTTTTGGATCAGCCATTTAGTTATCTCCTTACAGGTAGTGCTCTATTTATTTTGATACATTCCAAGGATGTCAACAAACCCCTGCATCTCTCCAATGTTATCTTTAACATGTTTCATTATACCTTCATTAGTAAAGGACTCAGATGATCCCTCTGTGTTACTTCTAATAATGCTAGCCATTTCTGATGAAATTTGTGTAAACTCTTGTGTTCCAATTAACATCGGTGGATCATATTTTCTAACATACATAACAACAGATGTTGCGAGCACAAGGTCATCGTGACATCCTGAATCTGCTTCAACACGCCCGCTTGTTTTTGTTACTAATCCTGCAATTTCTAATGCCAATCTTTCTGATTTAACACATTCAGGATATTGAGTAATATATGAATAAAGTGCATCTATCATTAATGGTCTAGTTTTTGAGTTTGTTGAAAGTCCTGGCAATACAGTTTGCTTCCCACGTTTCTCTTTATAAATCATATGACCAAACTCACTATTATTTAATTGTTCAACAACTTGATTTCCATATGAGTTTGATTCTACAACAATCAGACCAGGATATTGCGCTGCTAATACTTTTACAATTTTTACATAATCAAGGACTTTACATTTACCTTGATATTCTGCAACCTGTTCAAGAGTTTCATAATCCCAAACAGTAACAGCAGATTTATCTTCACCATGTTCAGGAGCTGTATCGACGCCCATTATATAATATCTTCCGGGTATTGCATGGTCCCATTTCCACAATTCCCCATTGAAAAGTTTTGTAGTTTCAATAGGTTTATGAGCTGCATCTTGAACTTTTTCAACAGTCTCTGGTTCAAAGAATGAACCTTCTGCTGGTAAGAATTTTAGTTCCAATTCCTGAGCAATTTTTCTTTTATCATTATCAAATAATAAACATTGTGTTTTATACCAATCTTCATCATCAGCTAACTCAGGAATACTTTTCCAGTGAATAACAAATGGTTCAAATATATCGGTTCTTGATACAGCGTTCATGTATCGTTTGAAGTACCACTCGCCTATTCCTACAGTTTTATTTGGTGTTGAGAGAACAACTGTACCGTATGGCACATTTGCTTTTTTAGCTTGCATTTGATTTGTTGATAATGCCGGAACCAGAGAAGTCCAAGCAGTATCAATATGATGAACAAATGCTGCCTCATCAATTACTAAGAATGTCAATGCCTTACCACGAAGGGTTTTATCTGGAGCATTAGGATTAACTGGCGATGCAAATACTTTAGAACCATTTGTTAAAATAAATGATTGCTCTGTTCTTTTTGCAAATCCTCTTCCGAGCATTCCACCTGGAGGTTTCATCCAATCGGGTAATTTCTCAACCATTCCACGAACAGCTCTAGCAAAGTCAGTAGCTTCTTTTCCATCTTTTGAAATAATTCCGATAACAGCATTATCAAAAAAGATTGTTAACCATGCAGAATATGCTTGGATGATAGTTGATATTCCGATCTGTCGACTCTTTAATACAAGTACATAATGTTTTTCTTCAACCAAATTAATAAGTTCGACCTGTTTTTGATAAGGTACTAATTTAACATCTTTTCCCGGTATTTCAATTAGAATATATCTAGAACAAAAATATTGGAAGTCAGCTTTACATCTTAAAAATTCACTTACATACTCATCGGCAAGACCCTGAATATCTCTGGGTTTTACGTTTTTAGATGCCATACTATTCTCCTTTATTTTTTGTTCTAAAAATTAGTTTACTTCTAATTCTTTTTATTTGTTCTGTTGAGGTTTATTTGGGCGGTACTTTGCCATCCAGGTCCTTGTCTTTTAAAATTAAGAATTGAACTCCATAATATATACTTCCCTTCAAAATCTTGATATTCGATTGAAGCTGGTTTAAACTTAACACACTCTCCAACATCCATAAGTTTTAAGACTGGTAAGTTTCTTTCTAAATTTAATGAAATACTGGCAAGATCGGATACACTTCGTCCGTATCGAGAATCAAATTGAGTAAGCTTTGTATTATACCCTGTATCCTCATTATAATATTTAATACTTTTGGCTGCCTCATCAATATATAAATTTTTATTTCTTTGACTGTAAAATAATGATTCTTCTTTAGCGATTGTATCAAGATCAAAAACTAATATTGATGATAATGTATCTTTTGGTCTTACAAGCTGATGAATATATGATCCAGTATCAGCAAATCTCACATTTCCAGAATATGAACTTTCAACAGAATCATATGTATAAAAAACAGTACCTAGATTATCAGAATCATCAAATACTTTTTGATCGAGTTTACTGGGGTGATCTGATGATGCTAATTGATAGACTGTAAATGCTTGATCCATACTTATTTTGGCTGTTAAATTCTTAATATATACTTTATTATCATATTGACAAAAGACACCTGGGGTTCCTGAAAATAATCCAAATCTTTGATCTAAAAACCCATCAAATATATTAGAAGAACCTCTATTGTATTCTTTAATAACTTTATAAAATGATGTTGGAGGGACACAAATTTGATCAATTGTTGTTGTATTCTGCCCATTTGTATCATATTCTACAGTTGTTCCAACTTCAGTTGCTAAAGATGCAATAACAGATTTCAAATCTGTGCCAATAAAAACATCATTAACTAAAGTTGACATAGTTTTATATGATTGCCTTACAATGGTTGTAATTCTTATTGGAGTCCTGACTGGTTGTGTTGTGGTTGACATTTGACTTCTACTATCTAGTTTAAATCTGGATGTAAGATACATAAGTTCCACTTCTATGCTTGGCCCGGGTATCGCTTGTTCTCTAGTAAGAGTTATTGTAAGTTTGATTGGTTCACCACCAAATATATCTTCCACAATAGCATCGGCAGGATCTAACAAAAAATGTAGATCAATTACTTGGTATGCAGTACTCAAAGAAGACGTAAGGGTTACACCTGTTACATCATTAGTGTAATCTAAATCTTTTATCATTACTTTAATGACATATAATTGATTGTCTACATATCCGACATCTGCTGGTTTTTCTGGCATGACTCTATTATCCCTTATTTTCTTTTTTGTTCCAAAAAAAATGAGGGGTTACAACAACCCCTCATAAATATAACTCACGCTACGAAGTTTGTAGTCTTTCTAAAACATCAAACATTCGTGGTGGTATAATCAGAACACTTTCTGCTGCATTTTCCATTAACCTTTTAATGTTAAGGTTCGGTTCGAAACTACTATATCTCACAATCGCAAGAAACATTTGCCATGCTGTTGGCAATCTATTTCCTGACGCTGTTTGCATTTCATCCAATAATGTTGAAACAGCTTCCCTTCTCTTTTTTCCAAATCCTTCTACTACATCAAGAACCCCAAGCATTTCTTGTTCACTAAGTTCACTTGAAAAACTTTGAGTAATCATATCTGCAATGTTTTCTGTAAACACTCCCATATAGGAATTAATTGCAGATGCCATTTCTGTATTAGAATTAACAATATGAATCTGCCTCATTTCTCCGAGACTAAAACCGAATGTTACTCGCTCTCTATTCACATATGTTGCAATTCCAAAAGATAAGGATGCTGCTTTTGTTCCATTATAACTATTTTGAACAATCATAACTGGAAGTACATCTCCTGCATTTGGAACATTTTGTGAACTTTGAATAATCAATTCAGTTCTCATTCGTGTGAGATCATAACTGAGAATACAATTTTCAGTTACTATTGGCATACCTACTGCCTGAACTGCTGATCTGATTCTTTCATTCAATACATCGTTACCCATGAATTGATAAAAGTCAGATACTGTACCACAATATTTATATTCATCATCATCTGGAGCTTTTGTAAATATTGCCATCATCGGCATTTCAAACCCATCAGTTGGATGAGTTGCCTCCATCCCTCGATCTATATATGGAGAAGGCATTGTTGTTGCTTGTCTATATACGATTTCAGAATATCTATCGGAATAACTATAAAGTCCTCTAAATGAGCGACCTTGCAATCCCATTGATTCTGCTCTTTCGCTAAAGGGTGTCCTCATCGGGATCACCTCCTTCCTCTTTTAATACTTTGTTTATTGTTTTACATAATTTTATTTTCAGAGCTTCTTGAAACATATCCATTCTTCCCCGAAATATCATTCTACAAAGCATATCCATCATTACTTCAACTGATTCATCAACAGACATATTATCTATTTTGTGTTGATGTCTATGCTTTACAATATTTATGGTATTCTTGTAATCTAATGATATAGCGATAGTTGCCTCATGAAGAGTAAATGGTGGCAATGTACTTATTGATTGATTCTGTCTAAATGATTGTGCTGATTTATTATGGTTAAATGAGTTTTTAGACATTATACTCTCCAGGCAAAGAATCTCATATAAATATTACGCCCATCAAAATTGCATCGTTCTTCAATTTGTTTTGGATCTACTGTGAATCTTTTTTCACGCTCCCAAAATTTCTTTGCTCTGAATGGTGTCCATATTGAAGCATGAGGGCATGATGGTTCATTTAACAATTCAGTTGTTAATTCAGTATTCCATCCCGTAAAATCATCATACTGTTCGAAGTCTTTTATCTTACAACGTTGTTCTTCATTGATAATTCGCTGTGCTAATACTTGATAGTTTGGAACTATAACATCAATCATAGCGCCTTTACGTGCGACTGTTGATATTAAATATATAAAATAATCCAACTGTGTAAATGATACATGTTCAAGGAATCTATATATCACAACACGATCAAATTGAAGTATGGTTCTCTCCATAAATTCAAATATATCTGTATTACAAAATCTCTGTTTGGAAACTGCATCGGGATCTTTTGCCCATTCTACTGCTTCTCTTTCAATACTTTGTGGGGTCGTGTCTGTATAATATGACGTATCAATGTTTAATGTGTACGATGGAATCATTTCATCGTCCAATACAGTTGGTATTGGAGAAAGTTTTCCGCCTGCAATATTTAATATTATCATTATATCTCCTTATCTGACAAAATCTACTACAATACTTTTTGTAAAGGGCGCTATGTAAAAATTGAAATAAGTGTCTCTATCAATATCATCTGGATCCATTATTTTTAATGTTGACTTCGTGACTTCGACTTGACCATAACCCTTTAAAAAAATATTGTATTTATCATTCGCTTGAGGGATACCAAACAATTTAATGTTGGTTGTGGTCATCATATGATCTTTAATTCGTTGCAGGTTTCTGAATAATGTTTCCTTGTTGGTAAAATTTATTTTACATATTTTCTCATATATTGTATTTAATTCTTTATATTTATATGGGACACCTTTAATAGATGTTTTGTTTTCACTATCCAGAGCGATGTATTTTTTTCTATCAATTGATGAAATAAAAATTATGAGATGCTTACGGATGTTCAATGGAATACCTTTTAAATCAGTTATCCTGAGAAGTTTCTTATGTAGCAATACACCATCATATTGACGGATCAATATATCATCATCTGTAATTTCATTCACCCGCATGTATTCATCTATTATTGAGTTTGTTGTATTCCGTAGAAGAGATGTCAACTTTGGATTTTTTCTCATCATTTTACCAATTTGAATATTTCTTTCGGTTTTGTTATCCCGTTCAATTCCGGTCATATCCAAACCTAAGTTTTGCATGATGGAATAATGACAGGACTCAATATCATAAAGATACACATCGCTTAATATAAGCTTTTTATTTTTGTTTATTTGCATGATGAATGATGGATGGGGATAATATTTTCATTACCCCCCATCCAATTCTCCTACTTTAAAATATCAATCAATACATTATCAATTTGTAAATGATGGTTGATATCTGTAACATCTCTTTGTCTATCAACTAACCAATTAACAACAGACTGATTCGTTGATAGGCCATCAATAGATTTTGCTGATTGTTTATATAATAATTGCAATGATTCTAAATCAGCAGGTTCAGCCAATTTTTCATATGTGATAATTGGCTGTGTTGCTGGAAGTTCTAATTCAGTATCTTTTTTCTTTACACGGATAATAGAATAAGGAATTATATAAGCACCAACTGAAGCACATAATGCACAAATCAAACCTGTACGAACACCGTATGTTTTGATAAATACATCTCCATGTTGGTATACAATTTTAAAACCATTATTATATATGTCCATTGATAAAGGTGGAAGATCTAAAACTGGAATTGAATCTGCATTGTCAAATACTCTTAAAGCTCTTTCATCATTGCCATCATCATCAACACTACCTTCGTTGTTTTTGACAGCCATAATAAGAGTACTCTCAGAATTAATTCCACGAATTACAACCTTTACCTGATTGATGTTGTCAATCCCTTCACTGTTAGCTTCAAACCATGATGATAACATGGCAATGGGAATAACATTAGCTTGAGGTTCTTCAATAATATCTGTAGCCACATCTTCCGATGATTCTTCTTCCGGAAGATCCAAATCCGTTTCCGAAAATACTACGCCTTCTGTAGTGTCTGCAGCTTGGACTAGTTGTGATAAGTTTTCATTCATTTGAATATTTTCTCCTTTGTCGTTTTTTTATTCTTTCCATTTTAATGCATCGCTTTCTGCGTTCTCTCTCCATTTTGTTGGATCGACTATTGCATATGTTTCTAATGCAGCACCAGCCAGAGCCATAACTTTAATGATTTCGGCATATGCTTTCACGGGAGCGAATCCTCCATTATGATGTTCAACACAATCCTCTAACCATGGAGGTAAATCTTTATCCCATTTTCCTACATATGCTGCTTTTGCTTCTTGAACATATCTTTCAAGAAATAACAGAAAACTTGGAAAACTCAATGATGGATCATCTTTATATTCTCCAAATACACTTCGTTCATAATTTCGTTCTTTTTTATATAAGTCTCTCATTTTTGTTTCGTTCATGTATTTTCCTCACTTAGTCTATCTTGAAATTCTGATACAAATAATGTTCTTGCTTCTGATGTATTTCCATATTTTCTATAGAGTTCATTTAATATTCCGTCCATTCCGAAATTATCAATAATATTTTTAACATAATCAGAAATAGTATTATAAGGAAATGAACCAACATGTTCGAATGGATTTCCTACATAGAATCGTCTCATGTGTCCTATTTTTGGACCTGTTATCATCATAATATGACTTCCATAATCTCTGAAAATATCACCATGTTTTCTTTTTACGACTCTATATCTTGTCATTAATATAGCATATTGATTGAAAGCATATATTGGGACTCTTTTGTCTCTTTTCAACCTTTGTGCTTTATCTTCACTATCTAAAAACCAATCTTTATAATCATAAGAAGCAAAATAACCAGATCCAAATTTGATTATATCACCACGCTTCCATCCGGTCCTTTCATCTTCAATTGGTTCTCTGACACAGTTAGCTATACCGTTCCATCGAGTTGAATGGCTGTATCTTTCTGGTTCTTCTTCCCATGGTCGAATCATAAGTATCTCCTACCGTTAAATCCCCCTACCCTTCCTTTCCAGTTTATAGCAACCGCTTCAGATGTATGAATTGATTCTTCATGGCTGCATTTAACAATCCAATCTGCAACTCCTTTCATCTCATTTAATGATTGCGAAATTAATCTTATCGCATCTTCAACAAACATAGGATTTTCTGCTGCAACTCTTGCAATTTCCTGTTCGTCTACTCTTTTTATTATTGGGTATGGAAGAGTAAGAATTTTTGATTCAACTGCTTCAATTATATCTTCTAACCAAATATAATGTGGTTTGGTTTCACCTTCAATTAATATATCAGCAAATGATCTTTGATTGTGAGGAAAACCTTTACTATTATGTTCAGTCAAATGCCCACATAATTCTGCTGAGCATGGACAGTATGAAGCATATTGAATTTTAACACCTTGATAGAATCTGAAGTTTTTCTCACCCCATAACTGGCCTTCAAATCTACATTTATAATAAATTGGAAATTCATTATCTGAAAGAATTGATTTACGAATAACTGGCATCCGAAATTCAAATTTCATATAGCTTGCTGTACTTCCAACATTTTCTTTTACGTCTTTTAAAATTTGTTCAATTAATGTGCGTTTCAATGGTAAATCCAAATATGGTTTTAATGTCAGGAGGAGTCGAGACATTGAAATTCCTTTTGTCTTTTCATCTAAATCTGTTCTCATTGAGACATTTGCTGTCATCTGATGAAAACCTCCGTATTTAGACTCTAATTTAAATGGAACCTCAACATTCTCGACACCTACCTGTTGTATGGGGATAAATATATTTGGAGGTTCGCATTGAATGTCAGGAAGACATTTGCCAACCATTAGTGTTCCTCCTTTATATATCTAGATCTTTTGGATCAAATAAAATTATTTGTTCTTTGGGTACTTCTTTTTCTTCGGCTACTTTACTTAATGTAAGTTTCGATAGTTTATATTTCCCTGTTGCCGGGAGAGCATACCAGACATATGACGATGATGATGTGTCTGATGATGTTGAATTATACCAGGTCATTTGTGATCTACTCCGATAACAGTAAGATATGAATTTAATAACTTAACTGATTCGGGGACTGTATCTATTTCTCTTGTTTCATCTAATAATTGAGATTCAATAAATCCACGAATGTAATTATTTTTCAAATCAATACAATCTGATTTGGTTGTTAAAAATTCAAATAAGTTATGTGGAGCATCATGTCCAATTAAACATGCTGTTTCCATTTCACCACATCGTTGACCGCCTTTATTTTTTCTTCCTCCCAATGGTTGTAGTGTTCTCCTTGCATATGCGCCGATACCACGTGCAGCTAATTTTTCTTCTGCAATATGAACCATTCTGAAAAAGTAAATATATCCCACAGCAATTTCATGCATAATCTCAGTAGCCGATACTGGGTCATGTAACTTTTCTTTAAAGTTTGTATTTGTGTATTTAAGAGCTTCCTGTAAGTCTTCCAAGCATGATGATTCAAATGGAGCTTGAATTATTGAAAGGTCTTTTATAAATGTAACATCAATTTCCTTTGGCATCAATTCTACAAATTGATTATGATACCAAGACTCATTTGTTTTATCAATTATTTGTATATAGTCAAGAAGATATTTTTTAATCTTATCCTGTTCAACATCTTCATTTAACATTCTTAACATATTTATTTTTAAGTCTTGAACTGACATTGCAAGATGCAGTTCATACAGCTGACCAATATTCATACGAGAAATGATACCCAATGGATTTATACATATATCCAAATGACGACCATCTTTAAGTTGTGGCATTTTTTCATGAGGAACTATTCGTGAAATAACACCTTTGTTTCCATGCCTGTTTGCCATCTTATCCCCAACTTTTACTTTTCGGAAATAGACACCAAATATTTCAACTTTTATACCTGAAACTTTCTCACGTTTGAATTTGTATTTGCCGACAAATGAAGATTTATCAAGACTCTTCTCTCTAATAATTTTCATTGCCTCATCTTTATCAAATGTATCCTTAATTATTTTTTGTAAGTATTTTTCTTTTTCTTGCTGTTGTTCTAAACGTTCTTCAATCCATTTTTTAAACTCAGGCAATTCTTCATTCCATTCATTTGCATAAAGATTTACTTCTGAAATTATTAAATTCTTTTTAGCTTCTAACGTAATTGGTTCTGTAAAAACAGAATAGTAATCATCAGTATTTAACTTTTTAAGTTTTGCATAAGCATCTCCCATATTTAATCTTTCCAGATCATCTGGGAGTGGTTTGTATATATTATCTTGTAGAGACAACAATACTTTATCTGGCGTTAATGTGAATGATAAATCTTCAAAATGGACTGATGTTAAAGTATCTTCTTCTTGTAATCTTTCAGATATAACAATTCCATCCTCATAATTATTACCATAATAAACCATAACACCTGTAAGTAGATTTTTTCCAATATTAATATTTCCGTTATGACAGAAATTACTTTCTGCAAGAATATCACCTGCTTTGAATTTATCTCCTGGTTTCACATACAAGTTCATGAAGTCCATGTGCTCAACATATATTTTTCTGTAAGATATGTTAAAGATATCTGCTTCACCATTATTATACATGACGATTACATAATCTTTATCAATATGGACAACCACTCCAGCATGTTTTGCTCTTTTAACAAATTGTGTTTGATCACTGTACAACCCCTCACAACCTGAAGCAATTAATGGAGAATCAAATTGTTTTAACATGATAGATTGACGCATTTGTGATGCTGCCATTTGGAGTCTTGTTTGGTCATCATGTTTTAAAAATGGAGTCATTGAAACAGGTATAGATAGTGGTTGTTTTTCGCATATATCCCTTGTAAAGCGAAGATCCTCATCTAGGTTGACATTGGGGATTAAGTTCTGTAGAACACCGCAATTATCACGGTCTGGGGTATCGACAGGGCAAATACGACCAAACATTGTGGGACAAATATCACGTAAATGCTTTGGAATATTCTCCCTTTTGAATCCGCCTGGACCAAGCAAACTGATCCTGGAAAGCTTTGTCAATTCTTCAACTGGATTAATTGAAAAATCGAATTGTACAATATCTGATACATTACATTCTGATAAAATCTGTGTTGAATTTATATTAAACTTTGGTTGCCTTGCAGTTCGATTTGAAAAACAAAGATCGAATATGATCTTTGAAATTTTCGATGTTACAATATACTCAAAGCATCTTACACGTTTATTTGTGAAAAGCATATCATCAACAAATTCAATCTTTAAGATATATAGAATTTCATCTAACAAAGTATCTGTATAAAAGAATTTTCTGCTTATCGGATCTATCTTTGGAATCAGATCCATTGCATAAAGAACATCCTCGCCTTTTGATTTTGCATTATATTTTGAGTAGTATCTCCCAATTTCTAATATGAAATCATCTTGCGAATACCCTCTTGATTCGTCAACAATATCAAACAAATCTCCACGCAAGACTTCAAATAAGTTATCGTCCTGTCTATCAATATCTTCCGACAGTTTGAAAATTCTTTGAACTTCTTCTAATCCATGATATGCACACAAGAATGTAGCCAAAGGAATTTTCTTTCCAAGGAAACTTATTTTAATAAAAGGCATTTCTTTATCTTTAAAAACCATGATTGTTGCAACATTGGTCCTTATTTTGATATTTGCTCCCCTTGTTACAATCGGAATATCGTATAGTTGAAACAAAGGAATCTTCTTCCTGCCATTGACAATTATGTAGTTATCATCTATCAGCTTTGGCAGAAAAATACTTAAATCAATATTTGCAGGACCCTTTTGTAATTTGATTACTAAAGTTTGTTTAATTGTTTTGGATAACTCTCCAGATGAGAACCTTGAATCTTTTAAATCCAATTCAGTTATTGTGAAACCAATTTCTTCAACTGGGGTAACTATTTCTCGGACTAAAGGTAAAATCTGCTCATAATCGTTTCTTCTTAATGTGAAGATATTCTTGTCTTCGTTCTGAAGCTTGAAAGTAGGGTTGATAATGTCCAAGATTAGAACCTCCTAATTTGTATATGTCGATTTATACTCGATAAGCTTTTTCTCTAGTCTATCATCTTCGATATAATAGGGATCAACATTTAATGCGAGTGCGTTCATTATAAGTTGTGTGAGTCGGAGATCTGGATTTGCTTTCCAGATCTCCTCGACTCTTTTTAATATTCTATCAATTCGTTCTGGATCTCTCATGTTATTTTTTCACCTTTAAGGATTTTATCCATAACTCCTGAATATCTTCCTTCATACAAGATACCTTGTAAGATTGATCTCTTTGGATTTGAAAATGCCATGGCAAGAATCCAACTTTCTTGATTTGGCACAGATTGAATGCTATAATAGTCTGGTTTTATTTTATCTCTATTTGGAATCAATCTCCATTTTTGATAATTTTTCCACATTAATTGAGCAACAACACATTCAAAATGTACGTGGTATATATCTTTGTCATACACATCAAATAGTTCTTCAACTATGCTGGTGTACGTTTTTCCTCTAAATTTGTGAAGTAACTGTGCAACTGAAGCAAGATCCCCAATAATATCTTTTTGTTTCAATGATGGATCATCCGGATTTTGCTCACCTTTAATAACAGCAGAACCTGAAGTATGAAAAGTTCGCAAAACTAATTGAGTTCCTCTTTCACCAAGAGTTTGTGCTGCAATAATACCAATGAATCTACTATTCAAATTCCTATATAAATCTCCATAACACTTTTTACATATCTTTGGATTTTTACAAAGAATCGGACTTCGCAATTCAATTACTTTTCCAATAATGCTTTCGTAATTGTCAGGAGTTATTTTTTCAAGAGTATCTCCATTTTTATAATATCTGTTAACTAACATTCTTGCTTTTCTTTTACTTTTAACATCAACGCTTAAGAAGTCTGTTGTACCACAGTCATCTACATCTTCATCTATTTGTAAATTTGCACATGTGAATATTAGTTTTCTTGAAAGATAACCACTTGTTCCTGTATTAAGAGCTACATCAAGAAGACCTTTTCTACAACCATATGTTGAATAGAAAAATTCTTCTGGAGTCAAACCTTCAATTAAGGAATTTTTAATTGGCATTTGTAAAATTTCTCCATCGAAATTTGAAATGAAGCCACGACTGAATATTAACTGTTTGACTTGATCCCAACTTCCCCTTGCTCCTGATTCAATCATATATGAATATTTAAATCCATCTCTCATTCTTTCTGACAATGCATCATCGGAAAGAGCAATCAATTGATCTCTAGTCTCTGGTAGTGAGTAGATATCTTTTTTAATTTCAGCTAAACCATCAAGAGGAAAATCATCCAATGAAAGAGTACAACCGAATAATGTGGCATACTTAAATCCAACTCTTTTCACATTATCCAATACTTTAATTACTTCTTCGCTTGGGTATTTATCTTTTATATCATTCAGAATATCCAAGAGTTTTCCTTTTGCAATTGTTCCTCTTACTAAAGGATAATCATTTGGTAATTGTTTATTAAATTCTGCTTCACCCCAAGTTATTTTGTTACCTTCGACTTCAATATCGTCTTTACCATTACTAAATTCCGGTAATGTTAAATAATAAATTCCTAAAATTACATCCTGACTTGGAGTTGTTGTAAGACTTTCATTCGCTGGACTGTATAAATTCTTTGCAATTGAAATCTTTTCAATTACTTCTTCTTTTGCTTCAGGTGTAATTGGTATATAAACTGCCATCTGATCCCCATCAAAATCTGCATTGAATGGAGGGCATGCTAATGGATGTATTTTGATAACATGATCTAATGTTAATTTAATTTTGAATCCTAGCATGCTTAACCTGTGTAATGATGGTTGTCTGTTCAATATGCAATATTCTCCATCCGTTACAGTTTCACACACCCTAAATAATACAGGATTGTTTTTATCAATACATTCATCAACAAAATCAATAGCTTGATTCAACAGTTTAAATTTTCCAAGTTCTAAAATACGCTTGGCAATGGGTAATTTAAATATTTCTAAAACCATTAGATAAGGAAGTTTACATTGTTCCAATTCTAATGTTGGGTCAGGAATGATTACAGCTCGACCAGAAAAATCTATTCTCTTACCAAGAATATTTCCACGAATCAATCCTTCTTTCTTTGCCATCTTTTCAAGAATACGAGTATATAATTCGTTTACATCTTTTTGTAATTGTTTAAAATAAGTATAATAGAGAGCTTTATCACGATGAATGTCAATGATTGTGCCCGACATTATTTCTTTCTTTGTCAGGATCTGAACATAATATCTGTTGATTTTATCCATCAACTGTTTGCTCTCTCCTGAGCTTTTTGATGTTGGCCGAAGTTCCGGAGGTAATACAATTATTTGATTAGTCAAAAGATTATCAATATTGTCAAGAACTAGTTTCCATTCATCTACTCCATCACCAACATTATCCTCAGCAACTGCCTTTACTAATTCATATATAGCTTCAGTTCTTTCCCATTTTCGGGCACCTTGCGGTATTGTATCTTCGGATAATGTTACAACAAATTCTTCATCTGTCATATACAAAATACTTTTATCATTTCGCATTAAATCATCTAATGCTTTTTTGAATGTTTTCCCTGCTAGGGCAACTAATAAATCATAAAAGAGAGGGTTAACAACTTCAATTGGAATTATGATTTTTGCGAATCTTTTTCTTCGTAAATCGCTGTTAACTATATCGACTTTGCACTCACTGCATTGTCCCCCTTCTTTTGATACTCCATGATACTTGCCACATTGACAGGTATAATTTCTTACTGGACCAAAAATCTGTTCAGAGAATAATCCATCCGGATGAAACTTTCTTTTTCCAAATGTTTTTAGAGACGTCACTTCGTCTAAATTTTCACAAAATGTATCGTAATTTAATATTTTTGGCATGTATTATTCTCCTTCTTCTATATCACCAAATTTCTGCATCAAGAATGAGCCAATTTCATAGAAATGTGTTTTAACCCTACTTGCAATCATTCTATCAAGATCAGGCATTAATTCATGTGCTATGATTTTAACATCATCAATTGCTAAATCAATAAGTCTTTCTCTTAGAGCTTTATCAATAAGTTTTATAATTTCGATTTCTAATAAAGACTCATCTTCAACATTCTCAATTTCCTCCGTAAATATGTCTTTAGTCATCGGTTTCCCCTTTTTTATTTATTTTCTCTTTTGTTTTGTTCAAACAATTATCAAATACTTCAGAGAAAACTTCAGCTGTTCGTTCAACACATGAGTCAAAAAACTTTCTAGATGATTGTTTTATATTAATTGCCAATTCGTCAATAGCATTTAAAGTTGATTCCTTTATTTTTTCTTCGTTAGTGTTTGTTTTGTCTTCCGTCATTATCAGTTACCTCATATTTTTATATTCTATTTCGTCCCATGGTGTAAAATAACAATCATCCAAATTAAAAGAGCATAACATTACCCTGATAAAATTAAGAGATTTCTCATTCACTTCCAATTCTCTTATTTTATGTGGAATACAAAACTCTCCTGTTTGTGGATCTGCATTTGGATGTGGATTGTTTAAGGTAACTGTGTCAATTTTATCATCAACAGTTTTAATTTTATAATCTCTGATTACAAACTTTTTACTGATGTTTGTTATTTCATGGTATTGTTTTTTAAATATAAGTTTGGTTGGGACAATAATCTCCCTAATTCTTTTTGTTTGAATTTTCATTATGCAGCGCCTGTTTCAGGTATAAGTTCGACCAAATACTTTCCTTTATTTTGTATCAATGAAATAACAAAATTATTAAATTCTTGTTTTGCTACTGCATTAGTTAACTGCAATATAAGATCTGTACTTGATTGTAAACTATTCTTTGGCATTGAATATTCAGATAGTGGAAATAAAGATCCTCCGACACAAATATCTACATCACTAGTCTTATTTGCTTCCATTATTGGAAGTATTGTATCAGGTAGATTTACAAACTTATCTTCTATAGCTGGACGTTCATATACAATATCACATGTCTTATTGTCAATATGTTTAACATAATCCAACTCATAATTCTGTATTAATTTATCTTTAACCAAGGTTTCGATTGTATTGTTTGATATTAACATAGCTACTAAACTTCCAGCATGTCTAAGATCTTGCTTGTTCAATTGAACAATATATTTACCTTCTGTTTTTATTTTATACTTAACATTCTTTTTACAATCAACCATTAAATACCTTGATGAAATATATAATCTTACATCTATTTCTCTCCTTCGATCATATGTATAATCTCGACAATCCAAAACTAACTCACATGGAGGGATTTTTGTTTTCCCTTCAATAAACTTTTCATTTAAAGTTATAATTGTTAAGTCTGGATTTTTATGAGATAATATATCTGTTAATGCTTCTACCTTTGTCATACCAACATCAATTTGTCGATAGATGGAGTTTTTGAGATTCTTTGCTTCAACTTTATCGTGGTCTATAACTATAAGAGTCTCAAGAGTTTCAATATTAGAAAGTGCATTGGCAACAAATCCTCCAAGGGTTCCAATGCCAATAACTGCGATTGTTTTATATACCACGGTCTCATTGTTCTCCTGTTATATTAAAATAGGGGGGTCTGAATCGACCCCCCTCTAACACGTTAAGCGTTAATATAGTTAGCAGCCTTTCTTTCCTGCGGGTTTCAGGAACTCAAGGTTATCGCTTTGTTTTAGAACATAGTCTCCGTCAACTTCTTTACCATTGATAAGTCCGGTAGAGAGTTGATCAACATTAAGAACCTCACGTAGAAATTCTCCAACCTGTTTTACGGTACGTCCAACAACAGGGAAGTTTCCAGAAGAGGCACCACAAGAAACATGAATAGTAGTGGTAGCACGAGCACCGAATGCTCCGTCAGGTTTGGTTATAACGCTACGACCTGTAAATTCAATACCTGTTACAGGTCCACTCTTAGAGATGCTTGCGCTGGCTGGTGCGCCATATTCTGCCATAATGGCAGCGATGACCACATCCTTGGTTTTCTTTGTCATACCAGGAATATTCAGCTCATATACACACATTCTCTTTAGTTCTCTTGAAGTTTTGTCTTCTAGTTGATCTTTAGTAAAAGTTGTTCCCATTTTTAAATCTCCTTCGATTTTAGTTTATTGATCTAATTTTAGAGTTTGTATTCATAGTCAGAATATCAAAATAAACTTCTGACCGTTCATAGGACTCTTTGACAACGGCATTGTAAAAAGTCCAACACATGATAGTTGCAACTCCCAAATTCGCAAAGTAGAGTTGCGGTTCTGACACAGATAGTTCCTCACAGGACATTTCGGTAGGTAACTTATCATCGGGATTTGCGATTTCTGGATGGTATTTGCACAAGTCAGGCGTGAGATCTTTGCTTTCTCTTCGCACATACAGTTGTACATTTCCATCTGTAAAATCATTCCCACCGGATATTAAAATAACATTTTTCATTTCTTTACAGTAATTTGATATGACCATCCGGGTTTTGTGATTATCTACACACATAAATATAATATCGCCTTCATGAATAACCTCACCAACATTTTCTGGTGTGATATATTCTTCAAAGACGTCAAACCGCAGTCTATCGAATTTAGCCTCCAATTCAGTCGCTTTTATGTCTGCCTTATTTCCAAGTCTTGTGAACTCTTGTCTTTCATAGTTCTTCGGTTCATAATCATCGCCGTCCACAAGCAAGATATCTGCGGCCATATCTTGTGAAAAGTTCATAAATCGGCATAAGCGTTCAATAAGAATAGACCCAATACCACCAAGCCCAATAACAACAATATTATGGTCGACCATCTTTACCTCCAAACACACGTCTGAATTTTGACATTAATGATCCATCGTGTCGTGGATCAACAGGAATTTCTGTGATTGGAATTTGTGGTTCACTTGGATCTGGGATTTTTATTATAGTTTCTTCAATAGCTAGAGCATTTGCTTCTTCTGATTCAGTATCTAAAAATGCTCCTGTATCCATCTCTGATTGAGAGATTCTTTCTTCCTCTGTATCAACTCCTTTGATATCTTCTTCCTCAATCAATGAATAGCAAAATGGACATATTGTTTCACCTGCAAAAGCATGGAAAGAATTTCCACATGTGTTGCATGTGAGATACTCTGTATCCTCTTTAAGACCAGGTTCCTTTTGTAGATGTGACTGGTCAAGTTCGCTAATATAATTCTCAGGCAAGTCTTCCTCATCTAAAGGAATGAGATAGTCATCCGTTTTGCATATCGGACATAGTGGCATATCAATAGATTCAGTATCCTCAATAACAACAGTTTCACATTGTTTACAGATATAAATTTCAGGTTCGTAATCTTCACCTGCTTCCTCAGCTAAGAATTTATGACCTCTGAATACACATGTTTGACATGGAATGAACTCATCATCTTCGCTATCTGTAACTTCAACCTTATGCATAGGAAACTTAATTACATTTCCAGACTTTGTATCAGGTAACGCTGAAGGTTTTGTAACACCTGGTTTGGATTGCGGAGGAACAAATCCTGCTTGTTTCCATAAATCAGCATCATAATGACCACCGTAACCACCGTAACCACCATACCCATACCCAGGATAACCAGGATATGTTACTCCACCTGATCTTCCAGCATACTTGTAAGTATAAGTTCCCTTTTCAACCATTTCCATCCATTGAGGAATTACTCTATGATATTTATCAGATACATTAACTGTAAAACGTTTGTCTAGTTTTCGATAGGAATATGAGGATTGTTTGCCTGCTACAATATCTTCAACCATTTTCCCATGTTCCCATTTGAATACTCGCCTTATCGGTCTGTTTTCCATCTTATCAATATCCACGGTTTTAACTAACCGCTCAACATAGTCTTCTGGATTAATAACAAATCTATGCCCATTTGCAACAATCGAAGCTGTGATACTCACATCCTCATCTTTCATGTTTCCAATGGTAATATGAAGACCATCGAAATGTTTTTCATCTGAATCATCAGTTCCAGAATGAAATGCAGACATATTAGCATGACTGTGAATTGTACCAATCATCTGCATACCATCTATAGTTATTCCTTTATTGTAATCACACGCAGCACCTGTAACCTTTTGATGAGGCGGGACAATTTTATATACTCTTTTTACTTCATCATAGAAAAGCAATACAATTGCTTCCCCATAATACTCGGCATATACTGCACGAAAGAAAGCAATAACCCTGGCAAATTGACCACCAGGGATTTTCTTAATGTTCATTCGTGCCATTGAATCGACGCTTTCTAATATAGAAATGTTATCAACTGGGGCAATGCTTTCCATTATCCCAACTTTCTTTTTGAGAAATACACCTTCCTTTGCCACAATGTAACATATATCATCGTTTGGAATATCTGTCGTCCCATCATTAACATGTACTGGAAACATTTATTAAACTCCTTTCATCTTTTAACAAGATGTATGGCGATATCTTACTTTCCATAAATAAACCATGAAAGTTTGGCCATGCTTTAACTGATTCTAGTTTAGCTTGCTCGCTTTGCCCAATCCGTGGATTAGGAATACAATCAAATACAGTATGATTCTTTACATAATTATCTACCTTATAATCACTTGCGTGGGAGGCATATGCCCCAAGGGACACTATACGTGGATTCTTATATTGTTGTACTCTGCTTACCATCCACCCAGTGCTGCTTCTAAAATCAGATAAACCCAATAACAAATCTCCACATTGTAATTTGATTTTTGTAATATCAATAGGAGCATGTGCTAATTCTGGCCATTTTTTAGATTTCATAGTTACTCGTTTAAAGTTTTCCATCATTTCACTATACCATAATGTACAGCAATTAGAGCATAAGACTAATGGGTCCTCTCCACCTGTATCTGTAATAAAACCAATAATTATATTCACATCCTTCTTTGGAAAGTGTGGAATATATCCTTTTTCTGCTACAATTTTTGTTCCTGCTGAAACCCTCCCATATTTATTTGTGATTTTTCTTATTTTTCCAACATGAATATATGCTGCAGTTCCGCCAGATCCAGTACCATTAATATATACAACTTCTGTCAATCTACCTTCCTTATCAGAAAGTACAAAGCTCAAGCTGTGACTGTCACCATCTGTTTTAAAACCTTCAATAGTTCTAGGTATTAGCATGTTGATAGGATTATCCCAATCTGCATAAACAACTTTATCACCAACATTGAATGTTATATCAAGATCAAAACTTTCAATGTGAAGAGTTGTTCCAGAATTGATCAACAGATGTTTTATAACATCTGTTATGGTTGGTGTTGATACAGAATAATTATTGTTAAATGCTATCCCTTCTGGTGTTCCCCATGCATACCCGCTTTTAGGATGTCCATCAAATTTATAAGCTAGGAGTCTACGCCCACATCTAAATACTGGAGACATTAACTTTGTATGTTCTTTATTATATAGTGGTTTTTGTTCTCCAGATTGAGCATCAATAACTATAGGTCGATCTACTTTACCTACTCCTACTGTTTGAAATTCTAATAATAGATTATTATTTCCTTCATTAACAGTCAGACCAGAAAATTTGACTTCTTGCCCCGAGTTCATAATCCCTCCACTATTTGTGGAAGTAAAGATAATATATCTATCCTTTTTATTCAGTTCTACTCCATAGTAAGTTGGGTTGTCTACATCAAGTACTTTACCTACTGTATTCTCCAAAATGTAGAATGAATTACCAAGGCGTGCTTCAGTTATACCATCTCTTGATTTTCTGATAAAGTAAACTCTTTTATAGACATCCCTACCTAGATGATTTTTAATTACAACAATATCATCTTCTTTAATAACTATTCCATTTTTCAATGTACCTTGTTCTTCAAACCTGAGTTTCTTAATAGCGTCATGAATAAAGGTTTTTACCTTTGGAGTTAACCTTACATTAATAAGACGTTTGTTTTCAAGCTCAAGTTGAATATAACGGATTTTATCAGAATCATAAAATCCAATGAATGAATTGATAAATGCGGTTTGTTTCCCCCAAGCAATCGGGTCGCCAACATGAATATAAAAAGTCCTTGTAAGATATATTCCTTGTGCAATATCATAATATAATGACTGTGTCTTACGTGCTTTTGGTGTTGGTTTTTCCTTCTTACCAGTGTCAACACTTTGTGTAAATATTCTAGATAGCTCTCTATATTGTATATTTCCAGTTGCGGTATTATTATAATTAGTTTTGATAGAGGAGATTGTTTCATAGAGAGTTGGTTTTATTCTGATCCAATCAACATTATAAATAAACATTGGATCTATTTTAGACATTGCTTCCCAACCAATATATGTATTTACTCCGGGAATGGAATCATACGCAGTATAGTTATATGTGTAATCTCCATTAAATTCCGCAGACCAAAATACCATAATTGCATTTTCGATTCCAGCATTTAAACTCTGTTGTCTTGTGTGTGCTTTGTCTCCAAAACAAATTGATTGTTCTCCGCTTATATTCATCATTGGCATTTTTAGCAAGTAATCGCTATACCCTGCCAATCTTGCATTTCGTAGATATACGTGCCCCACCATTAATGATGAATGTTTATCAAACATAAGAATGAAAATTGTATAAGGAAATGCTAATGTAAAGCTGAATGGTGCGTTATGTCCATCTTTATAATATGCAGCATTGATCCCATACTCTTCAATCTTTCCTTCACCTTCAAGAGTTTTAAGCTCTCTATCCATACCATAGTTAACTTTTATGGTTCTGTATGCAGGAGGTTCTTCAATAACCACAATATGACCATTTTGTAATTTTTCAAGGTATCTGCAATTCGGAGGAAGAATCCCTTGTTGTGTAATCCCCGAAGTTATCTTTTGCAAATAACCATCTGTTCTTGTAACATGATGCCTGATCTTCGGTGTTGCAATGTCTTTCGATGTTTGGGCAAATTCCGAAGTTACATGCTGTACATAATTTGAATTAATTCTTATTTCATCCAACATTTCTGTCATTATTCACCTCTTAAGTATTTGTACTGTTTCGCATAACCGGTTAATATTTTTTCAGGACGTTGTTCATCAATAACCCAAACCTTTTGCCGCTTCAATCCTGAATCTGGATTAGACAATTGTGAGATTGAAATTGTATAGAGAGCTACCATATAAGTATTTTCAGTTTCTCTTTCTAATGTTAAATACGCAACTTCTTTATCATTTCTTCCAGGAACTTCTAATGCAAGAAAGATATTAGGTCCTACTGGAACATGTGAATCATGTTCAATAGTTTTGATTTCTTCTTCAAGAATTATATCACAGAGTTCTCTGATCTGTTGAAGTTCATCTTTTCCTTCTACTTTCATTTGTTTAATTAGTTTTGTTAGAATCGTCACTATCATTTACCTCACTTCTTTGGTTTGACATAATACCTTTCTTCGGCAGTATCCATATATTCAACTCTTTCAAATGGTACAGACCTCCAAGCTTTTTTATCAAGATCATACACATGCATGATTTTGTTTTTCTGAATAAGTCCTATAATTTTTTGTATATTGACTCCTTTTGGCTTGTCTATATCAGGCACCTTTTTAAAATCAAGTGTGCATCTCATGAGTCTAGTCGAGCCATCTTTTTTTGTGAATTTGATGCTTACTTCTTTTTCATCATAAACTTTTTTCCAAAATTGTAATGCGCTTACGATTACATTAGCATCAATTTCATTATTATCGTTTTCTGCCATTTATACTTTCTCCCTTTTGTCGGCATGAATTAAATCATCTTCTCCATCGCCCGACTCATCAATATATCGACTCATTAACAAACATGAGTGATTGCATAACCTACAAAACTTCTTTTTATCATATGTTATTGTCTCTTGAAAAACATCATTTAATGTTCCTGGATTACTTTTGTCGAAGAGATTTGTTATAGAAAATACTTTTGGTGTGGTTGTTCCTCTAATCCTTAAACATAATCTGATTGTTCCATCGGCATCAACTGTTATATTATGTATGCCTTTCTCAAGACCGCAATCCATATTTGAAGGTAACGTGTCAAACATTGCTGGTAATAGCATATCTTTCATATGTATTAATAATGACTTATCATTATACATATCCATTAATGTAGATGCTAACTCCCAAGTTGGTTTAACTAATTGTGAATAGTCTCTAATGTTTGAAAAATCATAATATGGATTTTTTGCAATATCAACAAATGTAATATCACTGTATATGCCTTCTGAGCTTAGATTTTTAACCAGATTATATAAAAGATGTTGATTTTCGTTCATGACAGTTATCTCTGCAACAACATCTTTTACTTTACCACTTGTTTGAAGTTCTTTTAATTTTTTAAACCCCCAAATACTTTTCCATATTCGATCTTCTGCAAACCTATCATCAGTATCAAATTGTACTGGATCCACAGAGCTTGTAAAACCTTCTATATAATCAACTTCCTCAAATAACCGTTTTATTAATGGTTGTATTTCATCAGTATTATTGCTAATAATAGTATAATGAATATTATTATCATTACAATAGTTAATTATATCTGCAAGATCTTTCCTTAGTGTTGGCTCGCCTCCATACCAGATATGAAATGCTTCTGGATTATGTTTTTTGAAATTTGCTAAAGCTTTAATAATAACTTCTAAAGACATTTCATTTTTTATATAATGCTCCATCTTTGGATAGACTGATGGCATATCAGGATAATTTTTAACGATAGAACAATAATCGCAATTAATATTACATTTACGTGTTATTAACCAATTGACAATTCTAATTTGACTCATTTGTTTTCCTTTCTATATATATCCCATCCAGAATCTACTATATAAAATCCTGTTTTATCATTAGATAAATGAAGATTGTTTTCTCTACAAAATTTACTTAAATTTTTTATTTTAAGTAATTCGCCATTTGGATTTGTAATGAGCCAATTCTTAGATGTATAAATTGATGGGTCAAAATCTGAATTATCCTTAATCCAGTTTTTAACTCCTATGCTGATTTTATCACGTTTTTCTGATGAGCACTCAACACCATAACTTGCATTATTCTTACCTGCTAAAGTACCCGCTTTTCTTAAATCTCTCATATTATCAAGATGAGTTCCTGTATATAGATGTTCTGGATTAACACATAATTTATTATTACACCCATGACATACCATCATATCAGGCAAAACATCTTTAATGAATAGAATATATGAAGCTCTATGTGCTGGATATGGTTTTCCTTTCATGTAAAAATCGCCATACCCCTGTTTGGGTTTTCCAGTCCAGTTCCAACATCCTGTTTTTAAATCAATTTTATACTTCTTCCTAAACCTTTTAATAATAGTTTCTCTCAAGTTGGCATTTTTCTTTACATATGTTGAACCGAACTTTCTACCCTTTGGCATTCAATATACTCCTTACAACATTTCGGCCAGCATATCAGAATAATATTTTGATCCTTCAAATTTCTCACATATATTATAATCAACTGCCACCAATATAACTTTATGACCATCATTTATAGCTTTTAAAGATTTATCAAAAGCTTCTTGCTCCATATTTATAAGTCTTGCAGCCATTGCTTTTGAAGCCCAATCATATGGCCGTTCTGTTGCATATTCATATAATTCTTTCTTTGTATCTAACCGTTTCCAGATCTGAACGCCTTCATTTGTAGCTTCAGGATCGCCATCCAGCTTATTGATATATTTTTCAAAACCAGGAATATCATCTTCATTAAGAGACATAATATATGCTGCTGATGAACTGTTCGCTATAAAATCTAACTTTACTTTCATTCAGAAAAACCTCCTATGTGAATGCTAAAATTTCATCTGCTTCTAAATGATTTTGATGCTGATGTGAAATGATATAAACTGAGTTACCAAATTTAATTTTCGATAATACTCTGGAAACATACTGGATGTTTTGTTCATCAAGCGCATCGAATATTTCATCAAACAGTAGAATGTTAAATGAAACATTTTGAATCCTTGATAATAAATCTCCTAGAGTTAAAATAATTGCTATATCAATAATACGTGTTTGTCCACCAGATAATTGAACTCTGGAATCTGCTCTAGTTTGTGTATCCAGAACATGTACAGAAATTTTATCTCTGAACTCTTTAGATTTTATTTCAGACAAAGTATCGAATGATACAACATATCGAGAATTGGTTAACATATCTAAATAGTAATCAACTCGTTCATTCATATATGGAATCGCTTCATCAATAAGCATTGAAGGAATCCCAGCTGATGAAAAACCTGTTTTCCAAAATTTTAACATTTCTATTGTCTTATCAATTGATATCATTGACGTTTTCAAGTCTGATATTTCTTTTGATAAGTCTATATCTTTTTTATAATAAGAGTTGAGCTGTGTTTCGTCATATTCAAGAGATTCTTGGTGACGAATTTGATCACCACATGATATAATAGCTCCTTCAAAATTACTAACATTAAGTTCAATTTTATGTAGCTCTTTTCTCAACTCTTCTTTTCTGCTTATTTCAAGATTTAATTGAAATTGTCTTTCCTGTAGTTCCTGTGTTTGGTCATTTGATTTTGATATGATTTTCTTTTCTTCAACTTTAACTAACTCAGAAACTTTTTCTTCTGCAACTTTAAATCTATAATCAATCTTTTCGTATTCTTCTTGCTCTTCCCGTTTGCATCTTCTTATTTCTCGATCAACCATTGCAATCATTGTATTGTATTTTTCAGCTTCTTTCTTATATGCACCGCCGATTTTCTTTAATTCAATACCACATTCAGACTCTTCCTTCATAAGTTTTTTGAGATTTAATTTATATAATGCAACTTTCTGAAGCAATTTTTCTCTTGCAACATCTGTTACTTCTTGTTCACATGTTGGACATATTGAATTTTCTGTGTCCGATACATTTGATTCAAGCTCATATAAATTCTCTGTCATTAAATCAATGTCATGTATAGCATTTGATTGTTTCGTCTCAACCGTATGAATTTGTTTCTGAAATCGTGTAGATGATTCATTAGCTTCTGTTACAAGACTATTTTTATTTTCATTCATTGATTCAAGATCTGCAGCTGTTATATTAGCAACTTCAACCTTACTTGCTGATGCAATCGCTTGAAGGTCTGATAACTTTGTTTTCTTCTGTTGATCTAATTGATCAATCATCTCTTTGAATTTTCTTGCTGAGTTTTTTAGACTATTATCAATGCCTAATAATTCTTTTTGTGGAGTTTCAATATCTATATCTTTATCGTCAAAAAGATCAAGTTCTTTTTTCCACTTGTCTAACATTCGTTCATTATCTTCTTTTTCTTTATTTTGGCGGAGAAGATCTTTTTCTTTTTTATCATGAAATTGTCTTTTAGAATTTTTAAGAATTTCAATTTGTGACAATGCATCATCAAGAATACCTTGTTGAATTTTTACATCATTATTCAAAACTCCATGATCAGTTTCAGAAAGTTTTAATTTATAATCTGATTCTTTGTAATATAAAAGATAATGTCCAAGACCTATGATTTTTCTAAAGATTTCTTTTTTATCAGAATCGACTAAGTCTGTAAAGAAGTCTTTAACTTTTTGTCCAAACATTAAAGCATTCATAAACGCTTGCTTCGGGCAAATGAGTCTTTCAATATATGGCAATACTTCTCGATGACCTTTAAGTATATCAACTTTATTTTGACTTACTATAACTGTATTTCCAAGTTTGGTATATTTATGGTATCGTGTTACTACATATTGCTCATCGTTAACTTTAAATTTTACCCAAGTTTTACAATTCTTTCCAACTTTATTATTAACCATATCATCGCCTTTTACACCTTTACTTGTCACTCCATAAAGAGTAAAAGGTATTGCCTCAATAGACAATGTTTTTCCGATACCATTCGGACCTGTGATTAATGTTAGTTTGTCATTAACGAATGTCAACACCATCGGATCAATATAAGGTCCATAATTTTCCATCCCTACTTCTTGAAAGATTATGTTTTTCATAGTTCATCTCCCTTCCTTATAATTTCCATAGCAACATTCATATATAACTCATGTTGATCTTCAGGAATTTCTTTTATCTCCAAATATTTTTTCAACTTATCTTCAGTTGACATATTACTTGTTATTCCACGATCAGTAATATCTCTATCCCTCTTATCAATAATATTAAATTCACCTTTTAGTTCAGATACGTCAACTGTTTCTGTCATGAGTACTTTTACATGATCGCCAGCTGCTCTAGCATCAAATGCTGCCTTGATAGCTTCATCTCTATTATCTGGAGCAATTTCAATTTGAATATGTTTTTTATAACTTGAAATTGGGATACTATCAACTTTTAATGTATCAGTGTCAACAACCAAGAAACGTTTAAATTCATTTTTTTCACCCCAGTCCAATTGAATCAAAGACCCAACATAATATAAGGTAATTCCGTCACCTCTAAGCTCCTGTGGTTTATGATAATGTCCCAATAATACCAACTCGTACTTTCCTATCAAATCTCTCATTGATACATCTGAAACAATACTCATACCTGAATTTAATACGCCTTCACTTAAACCAAAATGTGATATAAGGATTCTTGCCTTATTATCTTTAATTATTTGTGGAAGGTCTTTAGAATAAGGAACAAACAGAATGTCTTCATTATCCATTCTATATGTTTCTGAAAATTTAACCCATTTAACATTTGGAATGTTCTTTAAAGATTTTAAAGCTGATACGACTTCAACTCCCTTTCCAGATACATCGTGATTCCCATCTAATACGATGAAATGTATATCGGTGAAATCTTCGAAGAAGTCAATCATAATATCTTGAGCGATTGCATAAATAATGGATTTTCCATGAAGTGTATCGCCACCGACTATCGCTGTGGTTATTTCATGTGCTCTACAATATTCTCCTACTTCATACAATGCATTTTTTATACTATGTAATCGCTCAGGTAAATGACTTGTGTCTTCAATTTTATCTTGACCGTATTTTGATAAATGAATATCAGCAAAATAGGCAAATTTCATAGTCTGTTTTCCTCTTTATCAATCTCAGTTTTTGTTTCGATGGGAGTCGGGTTCTGTTCTTGTTCTTGTGTGATAAGTTCAACCTGTTTGTTTAATTCTCGCCGATTTAAAAAATTTTGTATTTGCGGAATGGCAATAGCACATATAATTCCCATTATTGCAATCACGATCATAAGTTCTATAAGAGTAAATGCCTTACTATTTTTTATTCTCTTTATCATTTTCCACCTTTATCAAATCTGTTAAGATAGTGTTATTAATAAGTATTTCAGAAACCTTTTCCTCTTTTATTCCGAGAATAATATCCTCTCCATCACCTGGCATATCTGCGGAATTAAGAAACAATCCAGCTCCATCTAAAGCAGTTTGTATAACTGCCCATACTTTTCTATCAACTCCATCTCCGTATGAGTTACTGTAAATGCTATCTCCTGCTTTCAATGATTCAATAGAGTCATCAATTTCTTTTCTCATATCTTTAACTGTTGGAAATTCTTCTTCTTCATCGTCCGGTTCCCACCAAGTCATTTCAGCATCTATTCCTTCTTGTATCATTTCATCTGTAATGATAAATGAACTTGGAATAAAGACAATATAACATACTGATGAACTGTTTGTTACAAAATCAAATTTAAATTTCATCACTATCACCCATCATCTTTTATATGATCATCTTCAACACCGATCATTTCTAAAAACCAGTACATATCAAAATTATCCATTGTTGTACTACCACTGATTTCTGTTTCTGTTTCTGATATTCTCCACGGTTGCTCATAGATACTTGCACCAAACATTTTAGATGCCTGAATATGATTCCGAATAAGATTTATTTGAAGTTCTGTTAAATTTTCCTTTAAGATTATAAAACTAGAACTTGAGCTATTAGTTACAAAGTCAATTTTTGCTTTCATAATATTTACCTCAGGTATTCACAAAACCTCCAATTGAAATTTTTTGATGAACCCCCGTCCCTTAATATATAATCAAATACATTCCCAACAATAGTTCCATCCTCATCACCAAACACACAATACGTTGCTTTGCCTGCTTCGAAAACTTCATCCCTATATTTTTCCGCTGACTCAATTAGTTTTTCTTGTGTGTAGTTTGAATTATCTTTATACCAATCGTATGTTCTTAAAAATTCATCAATCAACTGAGGATTTTCTTTTACGAAATCAGCTATAGTCAATTCATGGTCACTTAAGTTTGTGATAATGAATGCTGTTGATGAACTGTTTGTTACGAAATCCCCTTTAAATTTCATATTATCTCCTATGGTCCGTCATAAAATTTATATTCAATATCTGATCCTGAAAAGAATTGGCTTATTGGTTCAGCAGTATCTTCCCAATAAAAGTGTACAGATTCCCCTCTAAGTAAGCCACTAACTATTGCTTTATATTCTTCTTCTGATAAATCTTTTAATTTCCCCTCTTTGTCCACATATTCTCTCCACGGAGAGTCTGAATTTTCTATTTTTTCATATCTTTCTATAAATGTGTTAATATCCTCAAATGTAATGCTAACATTATCCATAAAATCAATAGTAGTTGTAACCTCCATAACTTTTCTATCAGGGACATCTCTTGAATCGAATACAATATAATTTGCTGAACTACTGTTAGTTATAAAATCAAGCTTGACTTTCATCTTATCTTCCTTCTAAAATATCCAATGCAATTTGTTTATCTATTTTTTTCATTTGATTGTTTGTAAATAATATGTATTGGACATTCCATTGTTTGCTTTCATAAAAGTTTAATCGAGTATGTAAAGTCTTAGCTATTTCAGGACACCCATAATCAACCATATCAATTATTGCAGGAGTTAGTTTGTTTGGATATGTTCTCACAACACGACCGCTTAACTGCTCAATGTTAGAGATTGGAGACGTCATTATAATTGCATCCTTCCACGGAGCATCAATCCCATCTCTACATTTTCCAGGTGTTGCAAATGTAAACCGTTTATTTAATTCAGCTAATGATGCTGATTTATAAAATTTTGATTTACTGTCAAATGGTAACCAATCATAAAGTTCATCAATCTGTTTTGTTCTTTCAAGTATCATAATTGTATTACGATCTGTTTTGAGTTTATTCATTAAACTCTTTGCCACTGTATCAAACGGTTTTGATTTCTTTATCATATTTAAATATCTTGCTCTTTGAAATTGACCGCCCCATCGAATGTATTTACTTCTTCCGGCCGAATCAATTAAATAATCAAGCATAACTACTGTAACATTTGCTGGCATTGTTCCCTCTGTATCATCGTCTTCGAATATATCACCAAGATGAAATTCAATAATATCTCCATTTCCATCATACCTATATGGAGTTGCACTTAATCCATATACATATCTTGATGGCATGTGTATTGAACATTCCGAAAATGTTGGAGCTCCGACTGATGTATGAACTTCATCAGCGACAAATACTCCAATGTTTGCTTCATTCAATGCTATTAAAAATTCTTCTCGTTTTCTTTTTAATAATGACATGAACGTCTGTGTGGTCGCAATAATTATAGGATTTTCTAAATCCTTTTGAAACGATGCAGATTTTAATCTAGAGATATCATCATATGATATATTTGTAAAGTCCATGAATCTTTGTCGCCATTGTTCTGCAAGACTATCCCGATGAACAAGGATTAAACTTTTCTTTTTTCTTGTACCGATCATATAAATTGTTATAACAGTTTTTCCTACACCAGGTGATAATTGTAAAATACCTGATTCGTTTTCTAACATGTATTGGATTGCTGCTTTTTGAGTTTGACTTCTCGGAGTAATGATATGTTCAATATCTATATCCTCTCCATCGTGTGTATAATCATCAACCTCATAATTAAAAGTATATTGTTGAAGTGGAAAGTTTCTTGGTATTAAAAGATACTTTTCCGATTCAATATAAAATGTATTAATAATGAATGATGATCTATTATACTCTTGAACCCTGCGCTGTAGGAACTCCCTGATTTTTATATAAAAATCTTCATACTGATATTTCTTTGGGATTAGCAATCCGGAGCGCTTTATAATTTTCATTTATTCTGTATAGGTTGCCTGTGAAGTATCTGTTTCATAAACTGTTATGTAATCCATCTGAACGGGTGATTTTAATTTTCTTTCAACGTGTACATAGATATCTTTTGCCATATTTTCTGCTGTTGGATCATAAGGTGAAGATACTATTTTTAAATCTGGCAACACATCAATTAACTTTTCAATCATTGGTTTATCAAGAGCATTAATCATAAGAGCATGGTCAAACTTAATTATCATTTCATTTACAATATACTTCAGTTCTCCAAAATCCATAATCATGCCCGCATCATTTAGATGTTCGCTCTTTATTCCAACAATTACTTTATAATTATGACCATGGAAATTTTTACATAATCCTTTATGCCAACGAAGTCTGTGCCCCATTGCGAAGCTAAACTCTTTTGATATTTTATACATATAGTCCTCCTTAAAATTTTGTATTTATAGTGTATCTCCACCGATCATCTATGGGTTCTTGTTGAATACTAACAGTAATTATTTGATCTAATTTCATTCCTTCCTCTCTGATCAAATGCATTAGTCTGTGAATATTTTCATGAGAAATATGATATTGTAATGATCTCTTCTCATCTGCACGTTTCCCCATAGCATGATCAATCCAATCTTGACCGCCATTTCCATTACATTTTGGGCATATTTCCATAATCGTTCCTGGATGTTCCTTAGATGGAACAATTCTTCTTCCTCTACATTCTTTACATTCAATAATTCCTTTATCATTAAAATGCATTGTATTGCTCCAAAACATATTCATTTAAATTAGCAAGATGATGTTGTAATTCTTTCTTTGATTTATTTAATTCAGATGTATCTGTATCAAGAGTTAAAAGTTTTCTAATTTTATATTTATTCATCAATCCTTTTGATACCTCTTGTAGCACGCCTGTCTTGGTTTCTATTTCAGCAAGGGTTTCATCTGTGCTCATCTTCTTTCCAATACACCTTGAAAGTACTGGTCTTATTTTTGCAAGGGTTTGATATTCTATAATCATGTTATTAACATTTTCGATTTCATGAGTAAGCATACTTTCATTTGCTTGTTTGAATGATTCGAATGTATCTAATAACATTTGGTCAACTGATTTGGTTAAGACAATACTGTCTCTATCAACAACAATTAATTCAAATGAAATAAACCCTTTATTGACTTCATATAACTTTTCAAGAAATTGTTCAAATATTCTATCTCGATTTCTTTCACGGATAACTTGAAAAACTATATTTGTTTCTTCAACTGATAAATCTGTAAATCCAATCATTCCATCGTTTAGTTCTTTATCGAACTTATTTAGAAATGTTTGGAATCTTTTACCTGGAGGCCATGCTTTAATAGAAGCTGTGTTATTTCTTTTGTTTATTTCTACAACCCCTTCAACTTCTATTCTTGCTTTGCCTGTTGTCAATAATTTTTCTAATTGTTTTTTATCATCAATAATATTACAATCTGATATTGGAACAATTGTTGGTTTTCTTTTTCGTATTCCAAGTAACCATAACAATCTCTGATATAAATCCTTTACATGATAACATGGTATATATGTTTTAAACCCAAAACCAATACCTTGTGTATAGTCTGTACCCATTAAACATATTGGAAACATTGTTGGCAAATATATTGGCTCTGTATCGCCTAATTCACTTTCAATCCAAGGAACATGCTTGACATATTTAAATGCCATATCAAGAGTTTTCGGATGCATTTTACATTCTGTATATCTTGGAGCCGCCGGTCCTACAGGTTCGACTCCAACATTTGTTCCGAAGTTTCCTTGACCGATTAAAAATCCTTGACGAACCAATTGCACTACGGTCCCATAACATTCTCCATGAGGATGATAATGACCAATAGTATAAGCATCAATCTGTCTTGATTTTACAAGTTTCTCTCTTCCAATTTTATATGCTGAAAGTAATACTCTTCTCTCAACCGGTTTTAATCCATCAATATCTAATGGAAAATTCCTATAGTTGGAGTATTTTCCATAATCCTTGTAAAGAAGAGGTAAAAGTTTATCCATTTTGGTTATCCTTTTTACAAATTATTTGAGATAAATTCCATGCATCACATTCTGTTCCTGTTTTATGTCCAATTTCATAATGACATTTTTCACATAAAACTATTCCATTAGTTGGGTCTAAAGCTAACATTGGTTCTACTTTAACTGGTTGAATATGATGGCAATGTAAATTTTCTTTTGATGCACATTTTTGACAAGTATAATTATCTTGTTCTAAAACTACTTGTCTCCAAATTTGATATTCTTGTTCTGTAAATGGAGATTTAAATTCTTCTTTAAATGGATCATCTCTTAATTTATATAAAATACATGAATCTTTGCATTTATTAGAACAATAGAAATATGAACCATCATTACCATATTCTTTTTCTAATTGTCTTATTCGTTCATAAAACTGTGTTTTTGTAGGTGTAAACCATCCACCTTTTTCTTTTGAATTTGGACAATCATGATTTTTACAATGTACTTGTATTTCTTTTTCTTCCTGTTTATCAGGATTATATCTCATTTCTTCTTCTTTAGCAAATATTAAATATTGTTTTTTTAATTTTTTTATAGTTAAAAAGCTATGATTATTTTTTCCCAATTTAGCTTTTCGTCTAATTTCTTTTAGTAATATAGCTTTGTCTTCTCCATAAATTTCTTCATATGTTTTATTATTTCTAATTAACCTCATTTTATTTTTTGTTTCTTTAGTAATAATCTGCCCAAGATGTGAATTTCTCATTTTTTCTTTGGTTTTATCAGAATGCTTTTTATCCAAATGCCCTTTTCTATCTTTTTCTTTATTTATAGGGCATTGACTTGTATATTTACTACAACAAAATTTGCCATTTTTAAATTGGTATTTGGCTTGTTGCCCACACCCATAATCACATAGGTTCATTACTTGTATAACCATACTCCCGCAATAACTCCTCTGTTTTCATTAGTTGATCGGGTAGCATAGTTGGAAAATTTGGAGTTCCGTATAATTCTATACTTTCCATTATACTATATCCTTGTAAAATTTTGAGTGGGTCGGTTACATAGTCTACACCTGATTGATACATTACAACTTTTTCTCTTGCAGTATCAAACATATATGTATAGTCTGTTATGCGACTGTCTGCCCAAGGATGATCCCATTTATCTCCTCGGTCTGCAATAACACTATCACTTTTTTTCAAGAAATCCAGAGTCAATTCTTCAAACATAGTTTGATTGACTTGGATTAGAATATTTAGTGGTATGTGACAAACATCTCCATCCTTAAAAATGCTTCCCAACCATTCCATATCATTTCCAGTTCCTACATAAAAATCTGCTTTAGTTCCCATAACAGCTCCTTAATTAAACATCTCCGTTTTCTGTTATCTTTTTATTTTCGTATGGAGCCAACAATCTGCGCCTTATTTCTTCGCCTGCTTCGTTAAGTTCTCCGAGAAAGTTTTTGTAATTCCCATATCCGGGTTCAACATGATATTTAGCAAACTTATAGAGTATATAATTCAAATCTCCATTCGCTTCAACACCAGCATCGAACATGGCCCGTACTACTTGGTCCATTGCTAAACGTTTACCTTCTTTAATGTATGGCATATTATCACCTTTTCAATTTGCATCGTAATGCTTTTTTACCTTTTGCAGCATACATAATTTTTGGGGTTTGTCCCCAGTTACATACAAAATTTGTATTGTTATCTACTTTGCATAGTTTACAATTAACACAATCAATCGTAAGGGCTTTGTTTCTCATAACGTGGTCCTTTTTTAAAATTATTTGATTTCCAATTGATATACCTTTTCATTCTATCTTCACATGTTTCATTGAACTTGTGCTCATCAAAATTATCAGCAATGAATTGTGATGCTTCTTTCTGCTTGGTTCCTGTAAATTTAATCTCTAACCTTTTTTCAATATCCTTTATGAGTCTATATTGTTTTCCGGTGATATTGTTAAATTTGAGATTATTTTTGATTTTAAATTGTTTGTTTTCTTCGGCATACTTCTGAAGAAATAAATCAGCACCTTTTCTGGTATTATAACCTGTAAATTTAACATTCAAATTTCTTTCGATATCTTCAACATATTTTCTTTGAACCTTGGTCATAACAGCCATTGTAGCTTTCTCCTATTATCATAAATCCAACTTGCTGCGTTTCTTGCTTCATATGATGATAAATCAGATTTGATATGATATAAGATCTTATATTTTCCTCGTTCCACAGTTTCCAAAATACCCAATCTTGATAAAATTCCTCTATAGTTATCATCTGTTGTACGATATGCTGATGTACGGGAATATAGTGTTTTATTTTTTGCCATTTGTTCATTGTCAGCTTCCTTATTTTATCTTATATAAGAGTCTGCCTTTTTTATCATATATCCTTGACCCATATTTATTAGTACGAATCTTTCCTACATATTTTCCTTTTTTATCATATATCCTTGACTCATGTTTATTAACATGAATCTTCCCTGCATAACTCCCATCCTTATTATAAATTCTATGTCTTTCAGGAAAGTCATACAAGGTCCCAGTAGTTATGCACCCACATATGAAAATGGTGCATAACATACTCATAAATAGTTTCATTTTATTGGTCTCCTTATTTTAGGAATCCAAATTTATATACTCTTTGGTATAACCGTGTTTTTATCAATCAACCCAACTTCAGGGATTAATCTTGTGTTCATATCAAGATTCATAACCATTTCTTTATTTTCTGGAATTATATATTTCCAACCGATAGCGGTTAATACCTTTAAAATTCTTGATACATCCTCGAATGGTTCCAGTTGGATTTTCTTTCATGACTTTAAAGTTTACATCAGTCATTGTGGCTGTTTTTGTTTTTTTATTTATTTTTAATGAGTAATGTGATGTTATCCATATAAATCCATCTGTTTGGTCATTTAAAAAATTTTCAGTCCATTCAAGATCAGATTTGTTTGGGGTCCATTTACTAAAATTTAACATTTTGTTCGTGTCCATTATTCTCCTTTATTTTAAAAAACCAAATTTATAAACTCCTTCCCTCATTCGATCTTCGAATGTTTTGTAGAGAATAGCAAACTTGTCTAAATCATTTTTGAAGTATTTTTCCAATACAAAGTTTTTTATTTGCCACCATCCAGCATCCCATCTATCTAAATTCCAATGAGGGGTTTTTTGATGTACAATTTTTCTTGCCTCAATGGACATCTTTATCAAGGATGCAGCTGTTGTCAAAACTTCTTCAGCATCTGAAGACAATCTTAAATTATGAATATTATGATGGTTCAGTAAAAATCTTTCGTTATTATCTTGATATGAATTTTGAACTAACTCTGTAAAATTTATAGATGAGGAAAGATCAACCATTTCTTCTTTTTTTATAAAGAACCATTGATTCAGTATATTAAATTTTTCATTCTTGAATGAAAATTGATAGCTTTTTGTATTAAATAAACAATATATGATCGAATCTATATACCATTGAAAATAATCTTCTTGTGAATCGTCTGGCCATACATATTCTTGTATTCTCTCATAAAAATGAGTCCATTTATCTGTCAATAAATTAGCGGTAGCAGCAGGCACAACTTTATGAAAATTAGATCTATCCACATAAATTCCACCGGTTACTGTCAAATTTGTTGATGATATTGCAATATTCGCTTCCTCTCTATTATATGCTAATGTAACATATCCTAAATATGGAAGTTCTTTCTTTGATTCGATTTCATACCCAGTTCCATTTGAAAATAATTTTTTTGGGGATGTAATTATCATTGTTGTCATAGAGTTACCTCACTAACTACACGTTCCTTTAAACAATTTTGCATTTCATCACAATTATATAGTTTTATTTTTCCATTAGATTCTAAATTTTTATCATATAAATCAAATTCAAATTCATATTTAGATGTTTCTTCTTTAGGGGAAAAGATGCAAAAACACATTACAAAGTCATCAGTTAAAGATGGAAAAACTGTTGCTGGAAACATAACTCCTTTTTCCATCTTATAATAGTTAAACCATAAATTTCTAAAATCTCTATTATTAAATCCTGTAAAGAAAGTACCTAATAGAAATGTTGAAACATATTGATTATCATTTTTATAGTATCTTCTATTAAATAAAATTCTATATAGAAAATTGATGTATAGTTCTGAGTTAACACGGGCCAATTCTGGATCCTCTTTCATATAAAGTTTGGTAATATCATTTTCATCAGGAAAAAGACGTTCTTTTTCATTATATCCGCCTGGCGTACTCATTGGAGGATTTTGTAATATGTGAATATTTTTATTTTGTAACATTGCCAATATTAAGTCAACCGGAATTTTTGAATTTTCATGAAAAATCAAGGAAGATGAGTTCTGCATATTTTTAAAAACTTTTTTGATTTCACTTTTATCAACTGTTATTTTGCCTTTTTTATTTATTTTTTTAACAACTGATAAATCATCATTTAAGAAATCTAATTGAAATTTAATAGCATTAATATTATTTTCTTTTGAAATTGTAAAATCGTCCTTAAATAAATTTGAACAATATAATCTCTCAATTGCATATCCGTATTTATGGTTAGTTAGATTTTGTGTTGCACAACATGTATCCCACCACCACAATTCATTGAATGGATTAATGTCAATTCCTTCAAAATAAGGAAGAATATATTTCTCATATAGAAATTCCGCCAAAGGTATAGGTGTGTAATATTCGCCTGTTGCTCTTCTATATTTATCTTCGCTAAGATCATCAAATTCACTTGAAATATTATCTAACGTTTCTTTATTTGAAATTGGAAAATCATATTTTGATATAAACATTGATAATGCTAAAGGAATTATTTCTAGATCATAAATGATATTATCAACTGTAGTTATCATTATTTTTTCATCTACATGATACTTGCCTAAAATAATAGCATGATAAAAAATTACTTTTAATTGATTAAAGTTATATTTTTCTTGATCTGATAGAACTGTATTTTTAAATTCTCTATATATAAGACTCAGATTTTTCATACTCACAACCTTTTTATTAATCTTTAGTTTTCCACTTTTAAAACAATATTCAATATAATTATAAATATCATCGACACTAGTTTCTTTATTTTCAAAATATGTGATTTTATTAAAGTCCAGTATCTCTTTTTTTATATCATATCTTAACCATTTATAATTATTCTCTGTATCATCATATAATTTTCTGGCTGAACTTGTTGGGATTCTTTCATCGTGAAAATATTTTTCTATATTTTTTGTTTCTAAAATAAAACAAAAATCTTTTAAAACCCCAACTAACAATGATGGATTCTCTTGTGGAAGATTATTTATAGCTTTTGCATACACAATTAACTGTGATATAACTCGACTACACTCATCTTCAGACAAATTGATGTTTTTCCCCTCAACTAAAAATGAGAAATCAAGAACATAGTGATATCCATCACTATTCACTAAAGATATATTTGTAGTTCCTCGCTTTTTTAATCCACTATTAATAATTTCTAATATATCAGTCTCAACTAAGTTTGTAGGTATTTTTAATTCTTCTTTTTCTTTTATTAAATATGTAATTGTTTCTTTTTGCATGATAAACTCCATTTTATACACTCATGATATCAGTTTCCTTTTTTCTTCTGCACTTGAAAACAATATTGATAACTTGTCGATATCTTTACTATATTCAATCGGTATTAGATTTCTTGTTGCTTCATCAAGTAAACATATTCTTAATTGTGCAGGATTCATTTCCCCAAGTCCTTTGTACCTTTGAATCTTTCGACCCTTTGCTCTAGCTTTTTCCAATTCTTTTTCTGACCATAAAGGGATAAATGTTTTTCCTTCATGAATTGCAAACAAAGGAGTTTGAGCGATAAAATAGTTTCCTGCTTGAACAATTTCTGGAACTAAGATTCCCATAACCATTGATACAAGACATGCAATATGATTTCCATCATGATCAGCATCAGTCGAACATACGATTTTGTCATACCTTAATTTACTAATATCAAAGTCTGGACCAACTCCAGTTCCCAACGCTTTAATTAATTCTCCTACTTCTTTATTTTCGAGAATGTTTTTCTTTGTTGTGACATTCGGAATTGATTTTCCTCTTAGTGGAAGGATTGCATGAATGGTTGGATTCCTTGATTGTATAATTGAACCACCTGCTGAATCTCCCTCAACTATAAATAATTCACCATTTCGACTTGTACAGTCTCTTAGTTTTGTGAATTGTGTAGATGCTCTTCTTCCTCCTGATCCGTTTGTTTTCAACTTCTTTGCATCTAAACGTTTTCTATATTCAGAAAATCGTTCAAGCCATTCAATCATTAATGGTTCTTGAACCTGTGCAAATTCTTCCAGTTGTGATCTGAAATCTTTTGCGAATTTATCAAAATCTGTTTTTCGATTTGTTAGTTTATCTTTTGTCTGCCCTGAAAACTTTGGTTCAATTAAATTCAACATCAGATATGCTCGTAAACCATACAAACAATCATTTGGTTGAAATGATAAACCATGTTTCTTTGCTTTTGATGTGAAGAACTCTTTCAAAATATCTTGAAATAATAAAACATGTGTACCGCCTGCATTAACAGGTAGTAGATTCACAGATGAAATCATTTTTGGAGATACTGATCCATCTGTTTCATAAGCAAATAATACATGAAATTTTTCAGGTGCTTTGTCTGAATTTAAAAATGTTGCTATAGTTTTGCCTTTACCTGTCAAGCAATTACGAGCAAAATGTTCTTCAATGCTTAATTGAAATACTTCCTTTTCGCCATCGACAATCAACACGAAGCTAATATCATTTGACATTTCTGCTGATGCTGTTGTTAAGCGTCTTCTAATTCTATCAAGATCAGGTGTTAGTGTTTCGAAGAATTTAGCATCAGGAGTAAACTCAATTTTTGTTGAGAATGGTCTTTCGTCTTTATAAGGTTCAATTTTCGAACGTTTTAATTTAGCATTGTTAAACTCGAATATACCATATTGCTTATCTCGATATACTTCAACTGTATAATCTGTGCTTAGAGCATTAACAACAATCAATCCAACACCGTGTAATCCTGAACTTATTTCATATGCTGTTTTTCTATCTTGAAACTTTCCCCCTGAGAATAGTTTTGATGAAATTATGATCGGAGTGTTATCATCAAGTGGGATTCCTCTCCCATCATCAAGTACTGAAAATTTATTTAATTTTGTGTCTATTATAACAGCAATAATTTTTGCATGACCGGATAAAGCCTCATCAAGAGAATTATCTAAAATTTCTTCAAGCAGATGTGTTGGAGTCTCACTAGATCCAATGTACATACCAGAATTTAACTGTATATGTTCTATTTCTTCAAGAACTTGAATATCTTTTGCCGTGTATCTTTTTGCCATTCAGAGTCCTCCTTTAATACTCTAATACAAGTCCATCCATTTTTATGGCTACTTATTTTATTATTAGCAACTAATTACATACACCCATAATTTAATTTATTCTCGTTACAAAACATTTTTAAATTATAAACTTCATATATAAGTTCATTTGGAGAAGTACATACATACTTAAATTTAGTTCTTCCAGTTAAAGAATCACTGAGTTTTTCTCTAGCTCCCGGTTTATGCATAGATGGTTTTTGTTTCATAAACATAGAATGATCTGGTCTTTTTCTTCCCTTTAAAGTATTTGCATGCTTTATACATTCATCGGGGTTATTCATCCTACCACGTCCTTTATTTATCATATCCTGAGCATTATCTTTAGAAGTTCCAACAAACAAATGATCTGGGTTTACACAATAAGTTATATCACACTTATGACAAATATACATATCATTAGGAATAGATCCCACATATAATTCATAAAAAATTCTATGAGCTTGATTATCATTATAACAACCATAATTATTATTTTTCTTTCCTTGTATCCATTCCCAGCAATTAGTTTTATCATTTATAATATATCTATCTGCTAATTCTATCTTTAAATATTCTTTTAACAGACTTGAATGCTCATTCCAATAAATCTCTTTATTTGGATGATCTAGCATACGAGTTAAATGTTGGTTTAAATATCTAAGAGACCTGAATGTTTTTCCGCAAATTTTACAGTTAAAAATGTTTTCCTCTGTCATTTCCCATCGTTTGCCTCCTTTAAAATTATAGTAACCAGACTTAAAACTAATTTTTAAGTCTGGTTACCATTTTGATCAGTCCTGTGTGTTTTGATCATATGGAAATACTGGGTACCATTTAACACACATAAAATAAACATATAATATATCAACGGCTAATAGAACCGTATTTCCTGTAATACCTGCAACCATAGCTAATCTCCATGCAGCCATCCATAGTAACATAACCCAAATTATATGTAACATAGTCTATATCCTTACCACATATCCAGTCTTGTTCACAGCATCAGCAGTACCATTAGGAGTTATAACCCAAATTAATTTATTCGGGAGAAGCTTCCGTGGTATTTCATTAATGTTTTCAGTGTAACCATCTGTAAAAGCAAGGCACACATCACAACATAATTCTTTTGCTCTTTTAAGACCAGGATATAATGTTGTTCCACCTCGACCTTTAATGTCGAATTGGATGTCTCGAAGTTTCTTTACAGCATATTCTTTCTCAACTACGGCATCAACTTCAAGAACTGTTGTATAACAATGTCTATCTTTTTCGATTATATTCTTAACGCCTGACAATCCTTCTAAAATATCATCAGACGACATACTACCAGACGTATCAATCAAAACACAAATATCAAATGTCATGTCTCGAGTCTTACCCGGAAATGGAGATATTTGAGGAACATTCTTGTTGTCCTTCAATAGAAAAGTATATGTTCTCTTTCGATTTATTTTTGTAGGGGAACGTCTGAATTTACTGAATCGTGTACCCCTTACAAGTTTTCTGATTATCTGATAGTAAGGTGCCTTTGGTGGTGCTAAAGCACTTTGTATTAATTGTGAAATGTGTGATGGAATCGACCCTCGATCTTTATTAAAACTTTTCACAGATTCTTTAACAATGTTCGAAATGTGTTGATCAATTTTTCTGGATAATGCACTTAAATCGGGAACACCTTTTGTTCCATTAATCCAATCCCTATGAGTATCAAGTCCACCATGTGCAGGACACCCTTCGGCACCAAAACCAGGGCATGAGTTATCTTCTGATTGATCAGATTTTCCTTCGCCCTGACCTTTACCCTGACCTTCTTCTTTTCCTTCGCCTTTTCCATCACCATCACATTTATCACCATCCTGATTGTTATTTTTTGGACAGCTTTTACACATTTGTTGTATTAACTGTTGTATAGTTTCATCATGATTTTGAAGTAAGTGTAGATAATATTCTTCTGTTACCTTTCCTTCCTCCATATCATATGTTGCAGGCAATTGGGGTGGCCACGCTTTCCCTGCAACAATTATAGGTTCTCTTATATTGGCTTGAACATTAACTGAACAATCAGCAGCAATATTCCAAGCCTGGATTTTTAAAGCTTTTCTATCGTTGATAGTCTCATTTGCTAATATTCTTAACAAACGTGTGATATGCTTATTTAATAAATGCATACCCTCATGTTCAATGATTTTATATATTTCTTTATCATCTGTTGCCATAAAGAGATCAGGTTCATATAATAATGTTATTGTTCCGTCAGGTTGAGGAGCAACACCCATAATAGAACCAAAGTTCTTTGCAGGTTTTCTTCTGACTCTTGAAAACAGATATCCCCAGTAATTATACTTCAATACGAATCTTGCAATTAATTGTTTTAATCTATCTCCGGCATTCTGTTCCATAGCAACTCCTTATAAAGAACCTTCGCCAGCCTGCACAACTGGATCATAGAAATTTTTCTTATATGACTTTGAACTCTTCAACAATACCATGTGAATTTTTGTCATATACATAAATGCTGGCGATGACCTATCAAAAGAATCAATCTGCGAAATAAATAACGCCGCAGTATCAATTGGCATAATCAATAGAAAATCAAGCACGTTTTTCAATTTCTTATCATCATATTTAGGCATTGTTGTTGTCATATATGTGCAAAACCCAACCATCAATTCACTCAATTTTGAGTTATCATTGTCTTTCAACAATTTATTAATTTCAGGTTTAACAGCGCGGAAATTATGAAATACATCTTTTGGGTTAATGTCTTTCTTATCCCTTGCAAATTCAATGAATAATCGAGTCATGTGGGTATTTAAAAGACCTGATGCCTTGACTTCGATTTCAGCAAAGTCAATTGTTTTTCTTCGCATTTCCATTTTCCACAGAATATCTGAAAGTTTTTCATAACTTGCAGGGTTGGCATAAACTGATCCCAACTTTTGAGATTGAAAATCATATAGATATTCAGGATGAGTTTGAATAAACTCAACAATGTATGGATGAAAATCATGTTCAATTGCATAGTTCAAAAAGTCTACTGCACTAACTTCTGTATAAACATGAAGCTGCCGTCTAAGTCCTGCGGCATCCTCAAGGTTATCCATAGAATACTCAGAATCATCAGGGTTGTCAATTGATATAACAAACCATCCTTTTGGAAAGGGATACCGATGAACTGAGTATTCATCTTGGATTTGCCACAATAACTGTTGTAATTGATGGTCTCCACGTGAAAATTCATCAATAACAAATATTCCATATGTATCTTCATATTTCGGAACGAAGTCCGAATATAACATTTTGAATGAAAATTGTTCATCCCCTTCAACTTCAACTGGGAATGGAATAATAAAATCGTCCCTTGAAAGAACAGGGGACTTAACCATAATACAACCGAAATCTTTTATATTGTCCGGATTCTTTTTGTTATGGCTACCAAACATTTCTTCCTGTAATTCATTTGCGATTTGGTAGCAGATTTGAGTTTTACCAACTCCCGCTGGTCCGATGATGTGGTAACATTGTCTGACAACATCTCGCCCCAAATTCCATGTGGCGACTGTGTCCATGATATCATTTTTGATTAAGCTTTTAATTTTATCAATTGATAAAACAGAGATATTTAAACGTTCGTGATATTTTAATTCAGCATCTTTTGTATTTTCATCAGCCATTATTTGTAACTCCTTATCGGAATAAATTATTTATGGTTAAAATTCGATATCATCAAAGCTGAATGTTTTCTTTTCTTCAGCTGCTGGTGTTGCTGCTTGGGTTTCTGTTTGACCTGCATCTCCTGATGAAACTTGTGGTTCAGCTTCAGATGAAACAGGTTCTCCAATTTCCATAATCCCTTCTGGTCTGCTTCCATAACCGGTAGACGCTGCTTGCTTACTGTTTGCCCAGTTGAACTTACTTACGAATTGCTCGAGAGTATCCTTAGACAGCTTCAATATTTTCATGACAGCTTCTTTTGGAATTTCTGTTCCCTTGGTCAATTCGAATACATTAACATCATTTCCAAATGATGATCGTGCTGTTGATTTTGTCAACCTGGTAACAAAGCGTTTGTTGTTTACAATAGATTTTTCAAATTGTTTACTTTGATCAGTAACCGGTTCAAATATTGGATCTAAATCCTCATTGTAACGATCATTCAGATATTCAGAAACATTTGAATACTTCATTCCTTTACCACGGATAAATACAAAGATTGGTTTCTTTGCATCTGTTAATATAGGACTTCCATATGCATCACAGTAAATGCCTGCAACTAAAATTTGAGCACGACATTCACTACAGAAATCATTTGCTGCTCTTTCTGCTGATGTTAATGGGCAAGCACGATTACTTCCATCTGGTAAAGTTGATGTTCCGTACCACGGTGCAGAACCATCTTTATAAGAAAAACATTTAATGTTATCACGACCTTGTTCATTTTTGATTTTTGCTAAAATGTCCTTGGTATGGGTAATCACTAAATTCACTTCATCCAAATTGTATTCAACACCACGAACCTGAAACTTGTCTTCAGCTTCTTCGATATTGATATGGTTCTTTCGAGTCTTTCCAGAAATATAAACACTATGGAAAAACTCATCTTCCGGAGCAGTAGCTTCTCCGCCTCCACCTTGAAACCCTGTTCCTGATAAATCTTGATAATCTTCAAAAGACTGTTGCGACATAAATTGTCCCTCCTTCTTATTTTTCTGGTTACTTATTTGAGATTAAGCACCAGTTTTGACCATTTCGATCTTCGGGTATTGTTATAAGCGAAAACTCATTGCTAAACCAACACCTCAAATTCTTATCTAATAAATCTGACGAAATAAATTCGTGCACCTTGTCATAAGGCGGTAAACTTGTTAACTCTGGATCTTCAATTGTTATCGGATTGATCTTTCTTGTTTTTGAATCAGTAATCTCTCCGGTAATCAATTTTGGATGTGGACAATATACGATAACCAATCTCTTGCCAACCATTCTGTATATCTCATTTCGGTATAGATAAACATTGGTATCTAAATCATATGCCACATTGTTTGCATTAAGGACTCGATCAATTGATGTATGCTGTCTGCATAAGACTCCATCAGATTTCTTTTCTTCACAAATCTTGCAGTCTGAATGATCTACTGTATATTTAACTCGAAGTTCAAATGATTCATCTGCAGCTTTCGAGAAGTATGACAGAATCCTTCTTTTGTTCAATAGGAATTTTACTATTGTAATTGGGTAAACTGATGCCCCCAATTTCTCAATAAATTTTTCCACCGAAACTTGTTTCATTAACATAACTCCTTCACATTTGGTTTTAGAACAAAAAACCTTTTAATTTTATAGGCACATGTGGCTGTCGACTAATAATATTATTCAATAATTCGAATAACAGTATTGCCAACAGCCACTATGTGACAGGACGGTACTATTCATTCATATCATATTCTCCATACTTATACCTTAAAGCTTTTGGAACACTTATACCACAAATAACTGCAATCTTAATTAATACAGCTGGAGTAGTATGTCGTAAAAAATCTTCGATCCTACGCCTCAGCTTTCTGGTTTGTTTTTCAAGAAGATCAGATTCAGTCACATTATACTCCTTATAATACTAATGATAAATAAACTGGAGTATTGTTTTGCTGAATCAAATCTCCGCCACCGCCAGATGTTGTTTCTAACATAGTTGTCCTGAGTGAGTCATCAGTACTCATTATTCCTTGAGCTTTAATATCAATTGACTCCAATATTGGAAGAATCTCTGATCTTAAATGCTGACCAAAATCTTCTAACGTTTTCTTGACAACCTCTGCTGACGCACCTTTAGGAATCTCAGGTAATATCAATGCAGTTTCCTGAAGTTTTCCAAGCATTTTTAATCGGAGCATTTCAGCTCCATAACAACCACGAAGCAGAAGCTTCCAATAAGCTTCCCAATGTTCACTTGAGGGCATTATTTCAATACCGACAGGAACTCCAGAAAACATAATGATGGCACCTATTTGCCCGTCAACAGGTTCAAATTCTGCTGCAAACTGTTCAAGAGCATCTTTGATTTCTGGTGTATCATAGAAATACCTAAGATGAGCAGCGTTTCTTTTTACTGAAAGAGGCAATCCACTCAACCATGTTTTGATTGATCCCCAAAGTTTGCTGTAACTATTCGCTTGTCGTAACGATGGATTTACTAATGCTTTTCGCAGGGCAATTGGTAGAATATCTTCTTCGTTTTTATCACCACGAAGATATCCTCCTTGCTCTTGTTCAATACAACATGCAGTATCAAAACTACCACTTGCATTTGCCTGAATAACTCCAGAACCTGCCATTGCATGATCCTGACCTGCTTTTCCTCGTACCATCATATTGGATGGAACAATTGCTGGCATTCCTATATCATCATTATCAAATACCATTGTTCCATAATCCGAGGTAGTTCTGAACTTCAAATGTTCAGGTCCTGCTATTTCCCCTCTGCTATCTCCAAGTATCGGAACGACGGTCATCTCATTGACTGATTGTACGTTGCCAATTTCTATGCCAGTGAACTTCAACTTATTAAAAATGTTCATAATTTAATGACCTCCTATCCGAGTAATGTTTGATATTTTTGAACTAACAATGACTTGACCATATCACGATTTTGTAACATTCGATTAAAAATAATCTCAGTTTCCAAAAATCTATAATCGGTCAATGGCATTGCATCAACCCCTTCTACCAAACTACGAGTTGTACCGCTTTTTGCATCTGCTGAAAATACTGGATTTAAATGAAGAAGGTTAAATTTCGCACCTTCACTTTTAAAGTGTTTATAGGTATGTTCAAACATACCTTTTATTTCATTTTCATATCCGTCAGACACGACCACGATATTTTCAACCCCTGTTTGAATAGCATCAACAAGTCCGCTCCACAAATTAGTTGCACCATTTGGAACCAACACATTGACTTTGCTTTTGGTTGGAGTTTCTACAACTTTACCGCCTATGTAAAAGACATCCTTGATATTGTCCAATGCCGATACTAAACATAGTGATGTGATAAATGGATGCAATGGACGCTGTTCACTTCCTATCATTGATTTTGATGCATCAATGATAACAACACATTCTCCTATGGTGAGACGTTTCTGTCTACCGCTTACTACAACGATAGCTTCTTCTATCTCATCCATATTATCAGATTCATCGTTTAGAAGTTTATAGTAGAAAGATTTCCATAGATCATACAAGTCCTGTTTCTGATAATCGACTTTGAATGATGTTGCTCCACTTTTCTTGGCTGCGCTTTCCAGCTGAATCTTTTCACGATCAGTCATCTTTGCAGTTGAATATATTTCTGAAATATCAATATCAACTCCATAAGTATTACGAAATCCCATAACTGTTCGCTGAGGCATACCCTTCATATATTTTCTAAATGAAGTAGTAAGACCTGATTGCGCTGCTTGTCTTAAAGACCAATAGTTATCAATCTTTGGAAAATATGTTGAGAGTCCTTCACGACGAGGTTCTTTATCAAAGATGTGACAAAATACAGGATATGATTCCATATTGTATCTTCCAATCCACTTTGAGAAAAGTTTCATGTCACCATTCAATATTTTGAATAAGTCCTGTTTACCTAATGCATGTCGTACAAGGGTTTTCAATTTTCCTTTATAGTTTACTGCCAGTCCATCAAGATCTCTGGAATCACGGTCGAAGATAAAACTCAATATAAGTTTTCTTGTTCTTGCATTATTAACTCTATTAAATCCTTCTGCACCTGTTAGCATTAAAAGATTTTTTAATGCTCTTGGGATACGCTCTTTTGACAGATTGTAAAGAATGACTTTCGATTCATAATCAAAGGAAAGACCATCAACAGCAGGAAGATTACTTGAAGGTACAGGATTACCAAGTAACATATGTGTCATTGCACCTTTCGAAAAACCTGTTCCTTTAAGAAGAGTTATTAAACAGAATAGCGTTCTATCATAATTGAATAAATCGCTCCACATTTGAACTACACGGCTAAATTGTTCGTCTGCATCCTCATAATATGCGCCTTTTGGTACGTATTGAAGAATCCCTGAGTCAATTTTGGTTTTGCTTAAATCCATTATTCGTTAGTCCTCCCTTATTAAATTTCATTCCAACGTAAGTAAAACATATCCAATTTTTTAGTGTGAAAAATAAAAATCAATAATGCACCTCAAATAATTGGGTGGACTAGTTATTAGTATAATTACAATAGTTATCTATTATAGTTACCTAACACTAATCCACCCCAAGCTAAGGAGGTTTCTTGAAAGTGTAAATGTATTATGTTTGGGTGAAAAACAGGTATCGAAACCTGCTACCTATTGCTTTAAATGCAATTGCTCTACCAAATGAGCTATTTTCAGAAAATACAAAAAGTCTTTCAAGAGAAAAATAGATGGAGGAATATATGCAGTTGTTGATTTTAAAGTAATCTGAATCTGCATAAAGTCTCCATGAAATAAACATAGTGAAATAGAAGCTGTAAATGTAATTGTAGTTATTTTCTCCAAATGAAAAACAGAAATTACATTAAGTCTTCTATTAGAAATTTTGAAGCCCGAAGTGGAAATTGTATTATGTTGAGGGACTTGAACCCTATACGCTTGTTTATCATACAAGTGCTGAACCAATCAGCTATCAGAAAATACAAAAAGTCTTCTGGGCATAAATGATAATAAAAAATGATATTGGAGTTGAATCCAAAATAGTTTTTGCCGATAATCATTCATTCAGTTATTAATATATATAGACAATAATTTTTAAAATGAATTTATGTGGCGTCTACGAGGACAGGTTTTTTTGCATCACCCAAATCAAATATTAACTTTCTGCCTGGGTAATTGTCAGCAGTAGATGACATAATTTGTTTTACAGAATGAGGCATAGAATTATTTGTGTAATATAATTGGACCCCGCCTTTAAAATTAAATACAATTCCATCATGAGTCTCTGAAACATCTACTAACTCACTTCTATCGACACTTAAATTTAAAGATTTATGTTTGATTATTATTTGTGTGTTGTCTGCCATTCTTTTTTACTCCTTTCGTATTAATGTTATTAAAATAGAACTTCTCAAATTCTTTGATTTTTTACAAAACCATTTGATAATGTTGTCTTTATTATATGTTCTTAAAAAATCAGCAATCATCTCAGAGTAATAATGCAGATCTAATTGTTCCTCAATCTCTCGAATTATTTTGATATCATTATGTTCGCAGAACTTTTCAACTTGGAACGAGTTAGTATCTGGATTTAAAAGACTCCATATATCAACTATAAATTTTTCATGATCATATTCGACAAATTCTATAAATTTATACAATTCATTTATATCATCTTGATTATAGAATGGATCAAGATTTATTGAAAATTCAAAATCATATTTTTCAGGCATTTTCTGAACAATTGAAAATGCAAGTACCCTTTGATATGCAAGAGGAAACTTTTTGATCTTTCCAATAACAGATTGATAGTTTGTCATAAATTCTGGATGACCCATGTAATCCGTAACATTCACATAATAGAATTGCATAAGTCCTGAGTCGATTACAGAATTTCCATAATATTCATCTATCTCTGTATCGTCAATTTCCATTTCTGGTTCTTCAATTGTGTTTCCACATAATACTTTTAATTCTTCTGAGTCATACATTCTTTAATCCCTCGTCAACATTAATGATATAAAATATGAGTTTAATAAATCTCTTGCAGGTGATGTTTTTGGTTCACGATATTCGGCACCACCAGTTTTAATAATTTCTGCTAACATTTCTTCTTTTGTTATATAATCATCTGATAGTGGACCCATGAACTCTGCAAGCACGCTAGGACAGTTATAAGAAATGAATGAATAGGTATCAAGCTCTCCTAACCTCTGTCCTCCTTCACGCCTTTTACCAGCAGTAGGTTGTGCTGTTTTTCCTGTCATTGGTCCTGTTGAACGTCCGTATATTTTTGCATCGCCCATATGCTCCAACTTTGCTATATACATATAACCTACTGGAACAGCATGAGTAGTAGATGTATTATATTCAGGTAGTTTTAATTTATATGTTGATTTCAATCCAATAGATTTTAATGCATTTTCAATATCTTTATGACTTGGTGCTTTAAAAGGTGGAATAATAATTGGATAGAATCCACTTTTCTTAATTTCAGCTATGAATTTAGTATATGCTGTTGCACTCAAACTTGATATATTCTTACCGAGTCTTTCTGTTGTTTCTTTATTTTTTGACTTATCTAAATGACCATATACTTTTTTAATTAAAGCAACAACTTGTGTTTTTGTTTTCAGAGTTGGAATGATTTTTCCAAGTTCTTTTGCTATTAGTCCACAATACATTTCATACAATTGCCCGATATTCATTCGACCTAATAACCCAAGAGGATTCAAAAGAATTTCAACACGGTCACCATTTGGCATTCTTGGCATCAATTCATCTTTTTCAATTATTGAAATGATACCCTTGTTTCCATAACGGTTGCAGAGTTTATCACTTACTTTAATATCTAACTCTTGTTCAATTTTAAATCGAATATAAACTCCCTTTATTGTTTCACCTTTATATGTAAATTTATCTTTTGGAAGTTTTGGATTTCGTTTGTTTGTCCTTGCAATGAGATCTTTTAACATTGGAAATTTAGAATCACCAACATTAGAAAATATATCAATATCAACAATTCGACCACCCTGACTCTTTTTAATAAATTGACCTGAATGCATATCAGTAGTTTCATCTTCTTCAAAGCCAATAATATCTTCAACGTCTCCAAATGTCTTTCTTAATATTGGTTTTCCTTTTGCAATTGAATCGCCGACCTCTGCAATATAAAGAAGTCTGTCATTTTCAGCAACTATAACTTCTTCTTCAATTCCATGAAGGGATGTTAGTTTTCCTTCTTTAGCAACACTCTCACTTATAACAGCACCATCCTCAAAGTTATATCCTTTGTATGGCATTAAGGCAGCTAGTAATGGTCTACCTAATGCAATTGCACCATTAGACATACAAGCACCTTCTGCAATAACTTGGTTTTCTTTGACTCTTTCATTCTTTTCAACAACAGGATTGAATACACTCAAGGTATTCTTTCCTGAACCAGAACGAAGATGTACAGGTGATATATCGACCGTCTTAGACCCCTTAGAACCGCATTGAATCTTAATTGCATCCTTGGATATACTTAGTATCTTACCGTTGCATGGGGACCGCTTTACGAAGTTGTCAGACAGAACGTCCGTAAGGATTGACTCGTATCCTGACTGTACAATAGGCGCTTGAGGATCCTTTAATGGAACCATCTGCTTTGCTTGATTTGCAAGCATTATTATTCTAGCACCATCTACATTTTCAAGGAATGGCACCATTGATGTAGTCGTTGACAACATTCCTGATTTTTCGGTATTGGTTATATTTTTACTTGAGAACATGCCACGTGAAGATGAGATTAAAGCATCAATTGTTAGCTGTTGAGCAATACCAATATTATCACTTTCAGGAGTATCTAATGGATCAATATTTCCAAAATAGCTTGGGTGAATATTACGAGCTATTGTTTGAATTGCTCTCTTATCAGGTATGCCGCCTACCTTTTGGCCAACAGGAGAAACTCGAGTCATAGTTGACATCTCTTCAATTGGATTTGCGTATTCCATATCAACAACTAATTCTGTCATTAAGAAATCGCTTAATACTTTTGTTGATGGAATTTCAAATTGTGCTTGTTCATTTCCTGATAATACTTGTTCTTTATACACTGTATATGCAGCAAGAATTTGTTTCTGTGTTAAATGAACCAATACTTCTGAATTTCTAATACGTTGATTTGATAAATCATTACGTTCAATGACATATCCTTGTACAACTTTATCAGCCATATAGTTCATAATCAAATCAAGACTAGTTGGAAACTGTTGACTTTTCAATACTTGCTTTGCAACAGGATCAACAATATTTTGTAAGTTTGAACTGATTAAGAATGTTGAGTTCATTCTTCCAGTTAGACTAATAATTAAATCTTCAAAGTATTCTTTTGATGGAAATTCTTTTTCAATTGTATATTGTTCTGGTTTCCCATGTATAAAACCTACAACCATTTGCTCTTGAAGTTCAGTGTTTATATTTTTAAATACACAATACTGCCCTTCTTTGATTTTAGCAAAATACTTTTCACCTGTTGGTTTTGTATCAACAATTTCATATTTTATTTTGTATTGGTTACATGTTTTTTCAAAACCAAAACTAAATGATAATAAGAAAAACAAAGGCATTTTATATGACATAAATGCTTCTAGATATTTAACACGTCTTAAACTTTTAACATAGATTCTAAATACAGAATATGAACTTTCGAATCGTGAATGTCCTGGTTTCGGAAACGTTATCGGATTCTGTACAATTTGATTAACAAGACATTTTTGTTTTCCATTTAATCTAAAGACTCCTGTACTTGGATTAATACGTGGAAGTTCTAGTTTGATATTATGTACATTGCCAAATTGATCTTTCAATGTAACGGTTGCAATGTTAATATCTGATTTTAATATTTCTCCAGCTCGTCCTGGTTTATGAGAAATAGAAAATTTTTCAAACTTCAATGGAAGATCTTTTGATTCCAATACCTTAAATGAACTAATCAAATCTTTTCTTAGATTTGTTTCAAAGTCTAACTGTCTTTTCTTAAATATATGTTTTGGAGCTTTTCCGTCAACCATCTTTACAGGATCGTATGTTTTGATGGTTTCGTTTATTGCTAAACTTTCTGCTTTTGTAGGAGGAATTATATCCCCCGCTAATGTTGAACTGATTGCAGTTAAAGCTTTTGTTTTCCCTTTAGCTGGAATTTTCTTTGCAATAGCTGTAGCTCTGTTTATATCTCCACTAGTTCCATATAAAATAGAAGATGTTGCAATGGTTTTAATTTCATCTGCATTTGCATCACCAGAGACAATTTTTGTAACCTCATCAGGATCTTTTTGTAAGTATGTTTGGATTGCTCCTTTTATGCTAGCTACATTTTTTGAGTCAATATTTTTATCGAGTACTTTCATTATAATTTTTGTAGCTTTATTTGTTTCTGTTTCTTGTTCTGTATCAGTCAGGACACCTTTTAAATTTCTTACATAATGAAGTACTCTTTGAAATGTAAATTCTCCATCCTTTACAAGAAGTCTATAATTTGATTTTCCATTAGTTACTGTATTCAATATCATATCATCAAATAGAAAACTTCCATCTTTCATATCACGAACAATTGGAAATATCTTTCTATTGACAAATGTATTAACTTCTCTATTTAAATCTATAGAATATAAAAGAATTTTTTGATAGTTGTCTGGGAACTGTGCAGTTGCTGTCTTTAAAATATTTTTTAATAGAAACCCAGCTCTTTGTCTGTAGTTGGTTGGTTTATGCATTACATCAATAGCATTTGTGTATTGTGATAAATCAAGGATAACGTTTTTTCCTGGTGGGACTTTTTGGTTGGCTGCATATGGTATTAATTTTAAAGCACGATATGCTCTCACAAGATCAGGAGTCATTCTTGTTCTTGGAACTGTTGTCAATGGAACTGATACATTCTTAAAATCAATCTTCCTCAAATTCATTTTCGCATAATCTTCAATAAAATTTGAGTTCTCAGGAAAATATATTAAAAGAAACGGTTCTTTTATATCCTGTGGAAATCTAACTCCATCAACAATATGTGTATATTGTCTCCAATTTTTAAATTGAATCATTCTTATCTCCTACGTTTTTTAGTTTCAACCAATGTTCCTGTAAGGACTTTTTCAAGAATACTTGGGTCACCACCATCATCTGTAATGAGTCCAGTTTTTATAGCTTCGTTTACATTTTCGAATGCCAGTCCCTGGATAAAACTTGTTTTGAATACAATTTGTTTTATGTTAATCATTGTGGGATCCCATTTCTGTCCAAGTCTTGCTGGAATGCTTTGATTCTTTTTATCTCTCAATGCTTGTGATAATAAGACTTCAAGGTGTACAGAATCCATATTTCTCAATGTTCCATAAACAGCAAACAGTTTTAAGAATAAATGATTTGCATCTTTATAGATTTCTCGACCACCTAATAAACGTCTTACATATTGAATTTGTGCTTTTGTATCGTCAGTCTGTATTGGTATTTCTAATACAGTACTATTTGCTTCATATGATATCTTTGTAAATTCTTTTCCTACTTTTTCATCATTATATGTTTTTAGAATGGCTGGATAATCTAATATAATATTAAAAATAGAATCATCATATTCAACCTTACATACTAATGCTTTAACAATAATTTCATTATCAATTTCATTATAAACTAAATCATCAGGTAAAGGATAATCTTCTTTATTTAAAGTCAGTACCATAGGACGTTTTGTAAATAATTCAGTATTATTCTGACCCAAATTTTTCATGATATTTTCTTTTGTGGTTAATGGATCGTTTTGAATAATGTCATATCTGATATCTCTATCTTTAATCTTTACTGCTCCACCTGTATGGAATGATTTCATGATTGTTTGTGTACCTGCTTCTCCAACAAGCTGTGCTGCTAAAACTCCAACGTAAGGACTTTTGTGTCGTTTTAATAAATCACCATAACAAGTATGACATAATTTAGTAGACTCACATAATATAGGACTTCTTAAATTAACAACATCTCCAACTTTTGTTTTACCTGGATCAAATCTTTCAACAGAATTTCCATTTAGGATATATCTACCTGTGAATATTCCTTTCATTTCTTTTGTCATTCTGAAACTCAAATGACGTTTTGTTTTGCAATCTTTTAAACTCCTATCAATTTCAACAGTATTTAAAACATATGCAAGCTGGCGTGACATATAACCTGTATCAGCAGTATTTAAAACACGATCAATTATACCTTTTCTTGAACCAGATGCTGCTGTAAAATATTCTTTATTTGTTAGACCATCTGCAAACGAACCTTTAATTGCAGGAAGCACTTTTCCAGTTGGATCAGCAATCAATCCTTTTGCAACTAAAATTTGCATTGGTTGAGTCCATCCTTTTCCAGATCCAGATTGGACCAGATCATATAGTCCTGTACCCTTTAAATGTTCAACTAATAATTTTTCCATCTCTTCTAACAATACGGCAGCTTCTTCTGTTGTTGCACCATCTAACTTTTTCTTTAATTGTAGAATTGATGTTGGTAATTGAATATCATCTAATGTTATACTTGGTGAAGAAATTGTTGCAAATTTAAAACCTATTGTTTTCAATGCTGAGAATGTATTGATTGCTTGTTCACGCCCATACATTTCAAGAATTACAGGAATAAGACCATTTACAATTTTGCTATTAACTTCTTGATCAATAAAAGGATACGATAGTGGGAATGTACTATTGAATATTGCTTTTCCCATAGTTGTAGTTTTCCCACGATATTTAACAGGGATATATGGATCAGATGCATTTTGTAAATCTGTATTAGTAACAGAAATGGGTGGTGCTGTTCTTTTGACATTTTTTGTGATTGTATATAAACCAACACACATTTCTTTTGACAACTCAAATGTTACGGCAGTGGCAGAGTCTCCACTTTCTCCATTCATCATTTTACTTATAACTTCAGCTTGTGCTTCAGTTGTTATAGGATGATAAATTGCCATTGTGTCTCCATCAAAATCAGCATTGAATCCGCCTACTTGGAGAGTACATAATCGTACTGTATTTCCATCAACTAAAATTGGTTTGAATCCACGAACAGATTCAGGTCGAAGTGCAGGATCACGTTTTGCTAATACACTACGATTCATCATTGCTACTTCTGCCGCATCCCATATAATTTTATATAACTCTGGTGGAAGAACATCTCCACTTCCTACAGCTTTAAATACAGATTTAATACTATCAATTGATAATTCTAATTCTGTATGCTTTGTTACAGCTGCTGCTAATTTTGCTTGATCTACTTGACCAGAATAAAACAACCGATGAATAATAAAAGGTTCAAACAAACTTATTGCTAACCTTAACGGGATACCAATCTCATTTACTTTTAAGTCTGGACCAGGCGTAATAACAGCGCGACCAGAAAAGTCTGTACGTTTGGCTAATAGACTTGAACGAATCAACCCATTCTTCTTTTGAATTAATTTACGAATGAATCCATCATGGGCAATTACTGCCTTTTGAAGTTCATAATTTAAAAGATCGAATAAAGGTCCTGATTTAGATGCACTCTTAATTTGATATGCTCGTCTAATTAAAGAAATGTAATGATCATTTATTGGATCGTATATCCACATTCCTTTCTCATCCTGATATGCATCACGTTGTTCGGGTGGAATGACAGGAACTGTATCAATAAATAGATTGTTTTCTTTTATAGATTGTTTTATCTTTTTAATGAATTTATCTCTAGTTTCTGTCCCGCCTCTAAATTTTATCTTTGGTAGAATCTTAATAAACTCTGAAATGCCTGTTACTCCATCAGGGTCAGTAATCAATAATCCTTGTGAATTAACTTTATATGTTTCCTCAGTTGATAGGAATTTTTCAATCTTTCTATCTAGCTGAAGTAATAACATATATGCTGATGGATGAATAACTAATGCATTTAGTTTAATATATGAAAATGTCTTTTTACGATCTGTAGACTCTTCTGGACCAAAAATAATTTCTGAAAACAACCCCTCAGGATGCCATTCGCCTGGCTTTGAGAAAAACTCTGTTGTAGTAACAGGAGTAAGTCCTTGTTTGAACTTTTTGATATCCAAAAATTGTATCATTCTTTAGTCACCCATTGCTTTCGTTTTATTCATGTCCAAATGTTGTTTAATATTTTTGAACATTCTTGTTACTTTAGCTTTCTTAGCTCCCATACTCATGGGTTTCGGTACAGTTTTTGATAAAATGCTATTTCTATGATTCAATTGATTCAATACTTTTTGAATATCATTTATATCGAACATATCGCTTTTCTCAGCCATAAGTTTCTGAACCATTTTAAGTGCAATTGCAATAACTTTCGGATCTTCAAAACCTGCTCTATTACATAACGGTAGTAGATACGGTGAAGTATCACGACCAATAGGTAACAGTTTTAAGAAACATTTTGGCTTCTCGCCATACAAACGATCTCTTATATCTTTCTTCTGAAGATATGCTACAGAATCTTCTGGATTAATTAATTCATTCGCTTTTCTAATTAATTCAGATAAATGCTGAATATCTTGTTTTATATCATCTCTCATCTAACAAATCCTCCATTGTGGGTGGATGTATCCTATTTGTTTTTTGTTCTGAATTTATAGATACAAAAAAATAAAATGGGGGACTTACATCCCCCAAATCATTTAAAAATCAGCATTCATTAACTTTGTCATAACTGCAATTTCATCTTCCATCTTATTTGCGAAATATAATGTGAAGAATTGTATCATACTATGTTCAATCTTTGATAATGGAATACCACCAAGTTTCCTTCCTGAAAGTAAATCACGAAAGTCAACTCTAGATACTCTACCAACATAGTGACAAAGTAATGTATGTGGAAGAATCTTTACATTAAACCCATAGAAGTCTTGATGTTTATCTGCTGCAGCAATAAATTCATGAACAGACTTAATCTTATATGTAGTTGTTAACGATGGACTTCTTGTTGGATAATAATTCAATAATGCAAATAAATCCTTATAATCAGTTGAAAATGCAAGTCTAAATAGATTTTGCATATAAACTGAAATGACAGCTGAATGTTCAGGTGATAATGTCTTAAAGTGATGATATGGTATTTGCGTCATCTTTGACAATATTGGGTATATCAATGTTTCAGATAATGGTGAAATAAATTCGATTTCACTTGCTCTTTCATGAAAGGTTATAATATCTTTATCGCTTTCATCCGGTTTATTATCAACAGTCAATGTTACCTGTTTCTGAAGCAATTCATATATCTTCTCATATGCAATGCCTTTCAACCGACCCAATGTATCATTGAAACTATATGTCTTTAAGTTATCTGTATTAATTCCCTGAATATCCTCAGTTGAAATACTATCATCATAAACAATTGACCCTTTATAAACTGATCGAAGAAACCATTTTACCGATTCATCAATTACCCCAACAAAATATGTAATCGGATTTTTGTCTTCTTCACACAGGATTAGAATATGATTCATGATAAAGTTAAATATTTCAACAACATGTATTCCGATATCTTTACCTTGAACATTTTTAATATATTCCCACATAAATCTATCTGTGAGATTGTATCTAAATGTTTTAGTTTTGATAACATCATAAATTTTTCTTACAACATCTGATTCAACAATTTCAGAAGCTAACTTATTGTAAACTTCACGATGCAAGGTTTGCCCTAACTTTAACTTTTCGTTATTCGATATAGCTGAATATATTTTTAAATAGCACGATAAACGAATAATTGTTTCAATTTCATCGGGCATAAATAGAATTGAATTTTTCTTAGCTTTAGTTATATCAACAAACTGTGAAAAATCAATTTGTCTATAGTCTAAATATTTATTAACATATTCTTTAAGTTTTGGAATATTATCAATAATAGCTTTCGGTCTTAATTCTTCGTCCTCGCAATCAGTCAATAATTTCATAAACCAGTCACTGAACTCTTCTCCACATAATTCAGCAACGCCCTCTATAAATTTAGTTACAATAAAATATTTATTTGTAACAGAAGAAGATAAGAGCATGAGTTTTATTGGTTCATGTTTTTCATCAATTACTGTCCATTGTTTCGGACCACCCTGTTCGATTCGTAGCAAAAAATACCTCCTATGGCATGTAGTGAAATAACCCCGACATATAATTAAATATGCCGAGGTTATTCTAATGGTCTTCCATTGTTGTCAGGGTTGGGGTGATTTCAACAGAAGACCAAAATTATACAGCGAACAATTCCCATCTATTCAATAATTAATATATATAGTTGAGTATTGTATAATTGATTATTTTTCAATGATATGTTTAAAGGGTTTCATAAAAAGTCTCTTTGATACAACAGTTGTCCCTGGTTGAGTAACAACATCCTGAGCACATCTATTTGCATGTCTTGCCGCATCCAATTCTTTTACTCCCATTGCAATACATACTGACATAACAGCAACAACTGTATCCCCTGCACCAGAAACATTATAAATTTCAACTGGTTCCGCAGGGATGCGCCAATAATAATCACCTCCAGATTTAATCAATGTCATTCCATCTTTTCCCTTTGTTACAAGAAAGAATTGAACATCAGTTAGTATATATGAAGAAGAAACTTGCATAGTATCCCATTCTTTTTCATTTGGGGTCATCATATAAACACCATTATACATATAAGCATTAATGGGTTTTGGATCAACAATTATTTTTACATTTTTTGATTTTAAATAAACCATCAAGTCTTCTGTGATCATACCTTTTGCATAATCCGAAATGACAATCATATCATAATCATTAATGTTTATACTTTCAAGTCTTTTGATAGCTGATTCAGCTTTAACAGGTCTAATTGTTTCCCGATCTATTCTCAACATTTGAACTTGTCTTTGATCTGAAATGATTCTTTCTTTGGCTATTGTTTGATAAGAACCCATTAATATTAGATTGGTATTTACTCCAATGTGATTAAGTTCATCCAAAACTTTTTTACCATCACGGTCACCTCCAATTGAAGCTAGGCAATCAACCGTTGCGCCTAGTTCTCTTATGTTTCTTGCAACATTACCACACCCTCCAAGAGTATGATATTCCTCAGAAACATTAACAATAGGAACTGGTGCTTCAGGTGAAATTCTTGATACATCTCCAACAACATATTTGTCAAGCATGATATCGCCAACAACTAAAATTCTAACATCCTCTGGGGTTTTCATATATCTTAATGCTCCTTTATATTACAAAAAAAGAGTGAGGATAACTATCATCCCCACTCTTTATTATGTTCTAACTACTGGTAAAATCGACCGGTCTATCTGGTCATTTTCTTCTTTACGGGTTGTTCAAGGTCGTAATCAACCAGAGCAAAACCTTGCAACCAGGGTAGATCTCTTGTTCCAGCTTGGGCACTTGAATATCCCATGCCGCTGGAACTTACATTTGTGTGACCTGCACCATTGACCTGAGCTTGAGTCGTATTAAGACCAACGCCCCAACCAGATGAGAACACATCACGTACAGCACCCTGAGCTGTGAAATGAATCACGTTGGCGCCTGCTTCTAATGCTTCCTTAGCAGCTGCGGCCATAACTTCAACCATAGTTGCATTTCGGCCATCGGACTTGGCAGTAACATAACCCGATTTTGATATACCGAGTGTCGCCGTTTTCTCTGCGGGTCGGTGCATCGTTGTAAGTAAGATCAGCTATTTCAAGTTCGGCCTCAGCATCATCAAAACCCTTGAGTATACTGTCCAAAGCACCATCGCTAAACCAACATACATACATCAGTATGGTTTCAACGGGCTGGAATCCTTCACTCGGTAATGGTTTGCCGAAGTAGTTAATGGCCGGACCGTATGCAGCACCACCGGGAATCGGGGCGGCAATACTTGTATTGTAAGAGTTAATGGGACCCTGAGTTATATCAGCATCAGACACAGCATCAGCGTCACTATCAGCCATGGCCGGGATTGCAAACAGAATGAACATTGCTGCAATTACACTTACGAAAATATTTTTCATCATTATTTTTTGAACTCCTGTATTTAGGTGTTTATATTTTAAAGAATGTGACAGATAAATATTTATCTGTCACATTCAACATAAGTCAATCAAATCTGATATTACCTGGGGTCACCTATTGACCCGTTAACTGTTGCTTGTGAAGAACCATGAACAGATATTACAGTCATGTTACCGGTCGTAGATATATTCCCATTTAGAGAAGCATTACCAGAACCTGAAACTCCACCGTTATAAGAGAAAGTGGTGGTACCGCCGGCAAAGCTATTTCCATTAGTAATTATACCACTGACCATACCAGAACCGGACACATTTGAAGCTACCAGATTCTTAGCATTTGTAGTAACACTATTTTGAGCATAACCGGAGATGCTTACACCCGGATTGATTGTAACAATGCTACTACCTTGGGTAGAAATTCCACCACTCAAACAATCAGCGCCGATTGCAAGACCGCGTCCAGAAGCATAGTCACTACTTTCGTTCATGAAATAACCATTACTCATTTGCTGGGCACCGATACCACTTCCATTAGGGTATCCAATTTCGTTGACCCAGGTTTCCTGAGCAACGTTCCCACTAACACTGAGGTTAGTAACTACGGTTTCACGATCTCCACACAATCCAAGAGCAAGGCCGCCACCAATAATATGGCCATTGGTTGCTGCACTCGCTTCCGCTGCTGATGTATAACCGGAATCATTTACATCTGTCTTGGCACTGGACTCATCCATTCCTGTGAGACCGCCTGTCTCATATGCATATCCGGGAATCGTAAAACACCAAATTTTAATCGGCGCTGCTGAGGCCGATGTGGCAACTGTTCCATATGCAATACCGTTCGACGAGGCGATGGCACCATCATTACCTGGGGTTTTACTGGAATAATCGTCAGATGCTGCTCCACCTTCATAAAAACCGGTAACGGTTGCATTACCAGATCCACCACCTGCGATTGCCAAACTACCAAAACTGAACATCAGTCCTGCTGCGATTAACGCAATAATTCTTTTCTTCATTTTAAAACTCCTTGCTATTTAAGGTTTATGTTTCAATTTGTTATAAGCTTATACTAAATTCCTACTTCCATGCAGACCTCATGATTAGTCTGCGGCATCAGTTCTTTTGACGATCTGATACTTCTTTGATACGATCCTCTGTTGCCGGAGTAATCGCACCTTCTTCAACTCTATCCTGAATGTTCGTTTCATTATCAGATGTTTCTTTGGGTGGTTCTGCTGTCCAGAGATAATGGGGACCAAGCAATTCCGGTGATACAATTGTATTTGGAATCGGGGTCTTTTCATCATCTGCAAAAGCAATCCCAGTGATAATAAAGCATACAAGCATTAATGCAACAGCGATCTTCTTCACGATCTCACCTCCTTTCTTTAATTGGTTAATCTATAATTGATATTCCCGAAATGCATAATTGGGAAATTATCAACTGTAACTAAGTCCACTCCATATTGAATCTTGCCTATATCTTCTTTATGGAATGGAAGGTTAATTATAAACTGTCTGTAAGGCAAATCGCTTATACCCACAACCTTCCTGTTATATTTTGCATAACTTTCATGTTTCTTCATAGTCGTAATTTTTTCAACAAGTTTATACTCTATACGCTTCGGATTTCTAACTTCAATCGTAAGGCATACATGTGAATATTTTTTCATTGAAAATTTATAATCCTTGGTATAAGGAATGAAGGTTGGATGTTGAATAATTGACCCATCTAAATCTTGTTTCGATTTAAATGTTGCCCAATATGATACTGTTTGAATGTTTAAATCAGATGTGCTCATTAACATATAATGAGGAGTTGGTATTTGTCTTCCGGTTGGATCAATTAGTTGAATGTTTTTGACACCGCATCCTGAAAATAACAAGATGCTCAATAATAAGATACCCCAATATTTTAACATTTTACATCCTTTCATTTTTATAGGTTGATTCAATAGTTATAAAAAATTAACGAAATACCCTTCATTATTATTCACTAATTAATATATATAGATCTGTATGGATTTAAATGGTTACTTAAAAGATAGTAAAGTTTCTAATGTAATAGTTGAATGGATACTTTTGGATCTGTTTAATTGTTTTGGAATGACTTGTAAATTTTTATGGTGAGCTATTTTATTTGGAGGGATATTATTCAAAAACCCATCATATATAGAATATATATGATCTAATTCATAATTATATTTATTCCCTCTTAAGTTGAGGTTGTTTATTTTAAAAAAATATTTTTTTAAAGTTTTGTAAGTTTCTCGATGCACTAATGAAGAATATCGTTTGAATTTTTCAAGTTGTTTAGGATCAACTTTTCTATCAAATTCTTCACATTTATCTTTACAAATTTCTGAGCAATAGAAATAGCTATTCCCGCTCACTTCATAATTTCGATCAAATCTTCTTAATCTTTCATATAATTGTGATCTTGTTGGTGTAAAATATTTATCACAGAATTTACATTTTACTTTAATTTGTCCATTTTCAAATTTTGGATTTTCTTCCTTAATAAAGGTTGGGTATTTTTCTTTATATTCTTCTATTGTGTATATTCTTGATTTGCTTACTGCTTTTGCATTTTTTCTAACTCGTTCATCAGTTTCTTTTGTCAGTCCTTTATTCCATGTACTTTTTCCTTTTCTTACTTTTTTAAAATGTTTGCTTCTCTGTTCTCTCAAAAGTTTAGCTTTTTCAGGACCATGAATTTTTTCATATGTTTTTCCTTTTAACGATGCCATTATTTAATTACAAACCTTCTTACTTGTGTAATAAGTCTATCTTTATCAAAAAACTCTCCGGGACAATATACATCTTTATCTGTTGATACTTCTTTATGAAGTTTAATTTTACTTGGTGTGATGTTAAACATTTTCATCATTGGATTTACTAATCTGTAAGCCATAATTTCATATAATCGTTTTGGTGGGATTTTAAAATCATAATTACCTAAAATACTAATATGAATCGCTCTCGAATTTATTTCATCTGGAATTGAATCCCACTCACAAAGATATGGATATGGACGAGTTGCAATAGCTACGTAATCTTCTTTAATCTTTTCAATAACATAATGATAATTTACATCGCCTTGTTTTAATTCTAATACTCCTTTAAATATTCCAGGCATTTGATATTTCGGATTGTCAATACGTGCTTCAGGATTCTTATACATTTCTGCCGTATGATGTATGATAATCCACTTGACCGACTGTCGTCTTATCTTTAATAAAGAAGGTCTTAAAATAATTTTGGCCATTGTAACTCCTTATAATATAATATCTAAACTAGCTGAAACATATCTATTCTTACCAAGTTCCATTGATGCTAACATGCATATAACTTCTGATGGATAAAAGAGCTCCTGATATGGTGTTGTTGCTGCATCAAATTTAAATGCGACTTTATACGCTTTCATGAGACCTCGAAATATAAATGGATATTTGTTAATTATACTATTTAAGTTTGAGTCATTAGCACCATAAGACTCAAATGCATATTCTAATATAGCATTAACTCTAGTATCGAAAGCATCTCCTGAAAATTTTGAATATGGTTTAACTGCATTTATAATTTTATCGGCATACACTTTTCCATTTAATTTAACATTTCCAGTTTCAAACCTTCGAATATACATTATCCAATCAAGAATTGATTTTTTATCGTTACCCTTCATATCAAATATTATATCTAAAAAGTTTGAATAATATTGATGTAATGGAACAATATTTATTCTAGTGAATTTAGTTTGGTTTTTTTCAGCAGCCATATGCATACATTCATGTAATGTTACACTTGCTAAATGTTTATCAGGAACCCAAGTAAGAATTTTATAACTCGTGTCAATTAAAACAATTATTGTGTTGCTATCATGCATATAGATGCCATATGCTCCAGAATATTTATGCTTTAGACCGGTGAAGAAATGTTTTAAATAATATGAAAAACTTGATTTAGTCAAAAATGCAGGAATGATAGTTTTTTCATTAACCAATTTTATAACTGTTTTATGACTTTTTACTGGAGTATTTTTTAACAAACTTAATATAAACTTTTGTCTTAATTTTTCATTTGTATAAAACTCAACTCCACCAAGCTTTATAGTTTCCCTATCTTTTCTTGTAATGCCGGGAGTAGTAGCCATTTCGTTTTGGGTATATTTAAAATTAATTTCTTTTAAATCATCCTCGTAACTCATGCTCTTCTCCTTAACCAGTTATGTGTGTTGGATTACCTGCAGTTATTGATCCTATTAAACATCCTGTGGTAGTACTTCCGACATGTGCTTTTGATTTTCCGTTTGTAAAATTTGTTGCACTACCTGAATTAATAGTTCCTGTATGTCCACATTTGCCTTGCACAGTATCTCCTACTCTTGCTACTGCTGGTCCACCAGAAAAATGATCTGGGCTTCCAGTTATAATCACACCAGTCATAGGAGTTGGCTGTTGATGACATATACATATTCCTACCCATGGATCTCCTATCCTTGCTACATCTGGCATTATATAATCTCCTAGATACTCTATGATATGTTTTCAAGTATTCTATCAACTTCTGTGTTTGTTACTGGAGGCCATTTCTTAATAGCTTGTCTTAGTGCTTCCTTCATGAGAGCGGGAATTATAGTTGTGTCGCTTATCCATTCAGATGAAGGTATTTTATCTGAATATGTAACTCCTACATTACCAAAATTGTCTCTGAATATAGGTCTAAATCTTCCAGTAGTCAAGTTTCTTATACTAAGATTACCAGACATAAATCCTCCAACTGCCCAATAATTATGTTTCACTCCATCTATCATTTTTTCTTTTAGTTCATGCACCAATGAATAAACATATGTTGAAATATCTACAGTTAGTTGGTCGGGGGAAGGTAAATCTATAATAATTTTCCATACCAAATGATTATATGCATCTGACATAAAAACTGGTTTCCATGATCTGTTTGGATCATAGTCAGTATAATTGTTAGCATATTTAGTATAAAACAATCCCTGATCTACAACATATTTAGCTAATGCTACTTTCGGAGGTGGTGGATCAGGTGGCTCGCCAGGTGTTACTAATACTGGTTGATAAGGTTCTGGTGCCGGCATCTCTACTAATCTTGCTGGAGTACTTCCTGAATCTGGTTTTACAAATACAGTTTTTGAATTATCTTCCATGTATTGTTTTTTTATAGCTATAGAATCAGATTGTGTTTTGCCCATTGCAGATGATTCAACCGTTAATGTGTTTGCTCCCATTTTTACTGCTGCCTGTGTATTGCCTTGACTTTTTGCTTGAAGATTCATACCCTTTTTAATGTTACTTGCTTTAATTGGATCAACACCAAGTAAAAATTTATCAATATCAAATTCTCCATAATTTGATTTGGCTGGATCACTGTGTAACCCAACTGTGTCATAAAAACAATCAAGTTCTGCTGTCATGCCATCAACTTGATCTGCAAAAGCAGAACCTCCAATTGAATTAGTACATTCGACCATTGAGTCCATCATTTTTAAACTTTTTGCTACGTCACTAACAACTGTTTTCCTTATATTGACTTCACTAAATCCTGAAGGGATTACATCACTTGCTGCTTCAGCAGGATCTGTAACTGATGTTTTCGGAATACTATTTGAAGGTCGTGGTGCGCCAGCTAGAGTATCTAGTTCAGCACCAAGTCCTAATTCTTCAAAAGGTACACCCGGAAATTCTTTTTTCATTTCGTCAATTACATCATTAACTACCTGTGTAGTATTTGTACTTGCTCCTGCATTTAAAGCATCAGTTAACTTACCTGGTTCTGAAAACTTTGGAACTTCCGTAGCATAAGATGCGAAGAAACTACATTTGTTAATTGTATCTGTTATATTGTTCGCCAGCGCATCAGAGGTTGCCCACGCCGAACTTCCATACGCAGCATCTAATGAATTTACCATCATCGAATTAATAACGGTGGGTGGACTTGTTTTACAGTTGGTTATTCTTGATTTTATATCACTTAACTGTCCTTCTAACTCACTACATTTACTAGTCAAAGGACCCATAAAAGAATCAAATTCATCAACTAATGTATTAGCAACAGAAGCATCAAATGCACCTGTTGAATCATAAACAATAATAGTAGTTGTATCATAGAAAGATGTTGTGTCAATGTATGCTGTTGAGTCTGCCATTATAATTCTCTACTCCCATCTGGATTTGATGGTGAAGCAGGAGTTGCATCAACAGTGGTTGCAGGTGGTGGGGTTGATGCTCCTGAATTATCTTGAATAGTAGGGGATGCATCTCTAGCAATCATACCACCAGATTGAGTATGCATATCTCCAGCAGATTGCACATACAGTTCATCTCCAACCTTTGTAATTTTTGTCCCACCTACTTCTTCAATAGCATGAGATCCACTTTTTACATTATATTCACCTGATGATTGACTGTTGATTGTACCTCCAGATAAGAAATTAATATCTTTTGTTGCTGTAAGATACATTGCACCTCCAGATAAAAAATGTTGATCTCCACTGGTTGTTACTAATAAGTGACCACCTGATTTTATATGAATATCACTAGCCACTTGTATTTCAATAGTTCTATCATCAATGTCTAATTTAATAAAGTCGCCTTTATATGTTTTGATTAATAATTTTTGTTTGTCAACTCTTTCATCAAGTAATATTGTGGTTTGATTATCTTCAATTTCAAATACAGAAACTGTATCTCCAGAAGGAGGATTTGTCAGCTTTCTTTTTCTACCTGTTATTTCAGTCCTTTCATCATCGGGATCATCAGAGACAACAATTGCTCTACCGTCTCCACTTTTAATTAATGTCCATTTATTTTCAAAATTTGATCCTACCTGATTTTCCGGTAAGACTTTTGTATTTTCTAAATCTAGTGCACCAAAATAATATGGTCTGTTAATATTACCACCTTCAAAAAATACAAAAACCCAAGCCCCTTTTTGTGGAATGTATGATGATCCAGCATAGTAGTTATCCATATTATCTTCTTTATTTCTTCCACCAAGAGGATTGTTTGCGGGTCTTGCCCAAATTCCTTTTGTTCTGTCAACCTCAGGCATAAAATCAGGAATGTGTACAAGGACTCTACCGAACTGCTCTTTATCTTTATTGTTAACAACAACAGCTCTATAGTTTCCAAATGCAGATGCTTTTTCCATTTATTTCCTTTTAAATATAACTTTAGAAATTTCTAATATTTTTGAAAACTCTCTTTCATTATATTTTGATAAATATGTTGATATGACATTACTTCCTTTAATATCAGAAGTTGCAATTGTAGCGATGAATCTTGAACAATCCTCAAATGCAGGCATTACATTTAAACCAAAGAATCTCAATAACTTAGCTGCAAATACATGTTTATTTATATTTGGCATTACACCAAAATCTGATAATGCTTGAATGAAATTGCTTATGTTTTCAAAGTCATATTTCTTTAAATCACTCTCAATTTCTTTATAATCAAATGCAGATGCAGAGGATGCTTTTCTATATGCATACGTCCCGTGTTTTCCAAAAAATGCAGTTAACACATAAAGGTTTGTCAAAAATTTCATTTTTGGAATTTCAGTTGAGAAACTTCCTAATAATCCATACTGTTTTCCAAATAGTCTCATTAAAACACTAAGAAGATAATTTGATATTACTTCACTATATTTGTCTGTGATTGGTATCTTACCTGATATCAACTCACTAAAAACAATACCATATACCATAAGAGCATATAAATTAAATGTTCCTGGTTTTGTTGTTTCTATATCAGTAACACCAAAAGGACTAACATTTAATATCATACTTTTTGTTGGGATATTATATGTGATTGGTAATGGGTAATCTGGCATGTTCACAACATTGATAAATTTCCGTTCGTTTAAATTTGTTAATTTGTTAAACACCTTATCTTTTGTATAATGACTTATTCTGTTTTTCATTAATTCAACCATTACAAAAATTCTACGTGGCCCATTTTCGACAGTATATTTTGCAATAGTTGCCTTAGGCATTCTTAAAATATTATCAACTCCCTTTAATAAATCAAACTTTTCTTTAACTATCATTACCAGCTTACCTCCTCAAGTTCACTGACAGGTCGTTTTGGGAATTTGTCCTTTAACATTTCTGTTATTGCAGACATTGTAGGTATAATAACAGTCTCTAGCTCAAAAAATTCAATTGATGGTACAGCATTTACATACATTAATAATTGTGCGAGAGCAACTGTTCCATATTCATCGTAACTAAGATAATCCGGACGCATCAAATATTGTCTTTCAAATTTTACTTCTTTTGAATTTGTTAATAAAAAATATAAATATTGGTCAATTGTTTCAAGTGCCGGCGCAGGGAATGTAAAATATCCATTTGCAGTTCGATATCTATCTCCTGAGAAATTGATATCAATTGCTAAATTTGCCCTTTGACGACTTTCTCTATCAATTGTTTCTGCCATATATTATCCGCCTAATTAGAAACAGCTTCTTTTATTTCTTCTTGATAGTTGTTTCTACTCCATGAACAATTATGTTCTTTAATAGCTAACCTCGATTGTATTGTTTCAATGTCACCCTCATCCAAATATTTTGAATGGTTTCTTATAAAGTTATTATAATCTCCTTGTACAAGTTCAATCGGAATATCAAGTCTGCCATTGTGGAATTTTTCATGCATACTTTTTATTAAAGTTGTATAACCAACTCTATTTTGAAAATGAAGTTCGATTGCTTCTTGACAAATATCAAACGTACAGAACTCCTCATTTTCTTCAATGTGTTTGTTAACTAATGCTGTTACGAGAACAAAAAGGGATGGAAGGTGATGATGGACTTCTATTGTTACCTCGTCCATTCTTTCGTGGGTAATCATACATTCGTTGATTTGAAGTACGTCAACAATGTAATTTCTCCAATCTTTATATTCAATACTTCTCCTAATTGACATTTCACAGTTTTTAACGAACTTCTTATATTCAGCTTCATTTTCAAAATTATTAATTCTTAAAGAAAGACTAAACGGATGTCTTTCACTATAAATTTCTAAGATATCAGGATTACTTTGAATATCTCCATTACTTTTTGTATCTTCAATAAGAGCATCTAAATTAATATCTGATCCGCCCATAATTTATTTTCCTTGTATTAACTCTAAGTATTTGTCTACTGATGTTTTTGATTCAGAAAACGCCTTACGTCTGTTAGTTCTCATATTGAAAAATGGTCCAGACGCTTTTTTAAGATCCTCTAGATCTTCATATGCTTGGTTCATATCTTTTCCAAGTGATGTGAACATGTAATTAAAAGGTACTACTGAACATACTCCCTTAAATTCTTTCATACAGAAAGTGGCTCTTCTGTTTACATCATCAACAATAATAAATGATGCCCAACCAAGTTTTTGTACCTTTTGAACATTTGCTGGGCTTGAGAATACTTCATCATTATCTAAATCCATTTGATTCATACAAATGAACATGTTCTTTCCGTAAACACTTTGACCTAACAAAACATCTTGCCTTGGATCTCCTGTAATTGGTTTGTCTTTTAGAACTGGAACCTTCAGTTTCTTCATTAATCTAAAGACTACTCTTACCATACCACGAGTATACTTGGTCCCTAAATAGCTCAAAAATTTTAGTTGCACATCCTTCATTACGAGTGATGTAATTGGTTCAGATGATTTAATTCTAAAGGGAACTACTTTAACACCTAGAAGTTGCAATCCTTTCTTTTGAGTAGTAACTTGAAGCCATGTAGGTTCAAGTGAAATGGCATCACCTCTTGGAATATCGAGTGATGGTTTTACTCCACCTCCACCTCCACCTCCGGTTTTAACTGTAACGTTTACAGGTTTAGTTGGTTGTGGTTTAGTTTTAGACGTTGGAGCTTCTGATATTGGATTTCCATCCTCTATTGTATTGTCGAAAAACTTTTTAGCTAAGTATCCTCCAGCTCCAGCTGCTACGGCACCTGCCACTCCGGCAATAACTTTTCCTCCGGTTGACATGATTTTACCTGCGGTTGAGACGCCTGCTGCTTTTAAGACTTCATCGGTATTGTATAATAAGATATATTTTTCAACCGCTTTAACAAGTCCCGGTAACACATTTGGAGAAATGCTTTCTGAGGTTAACATTGGGTATACTATAATCATTTTAATTATCTCCTATAATAAAAACACTGTATCATCATGCTTTGGTTTATCTTCCTTTGGTGTGTCTTTATTTTTTTTCTTTTTTATAAAAGGTGGAACGAGTTTAACAGTTTCATCGTTTACACAATAATCCTTATAAGGGCACCATTGACATGAGTCTTTTGTCGCCCCAATCGGATCAGGTGGAACATTATCTGCAAGCGCTGTTAATAATACTGGAGCTCTTTGAAGGAACTTTTCAGCTAATTTTAAATCTACATCTAAATCAAAAGCTCTTACAGTTTTCAAATCTCTCAAGACATATATAATTGTAATCTTATCAATTGTATATCCGTATTCAGTAATCAATATATAAGCATATATCAATCCCTGAAACCAATGTTCTTTGATAAATTTACCTTTATATTTTTTTGGATCTATACTTTTTATTTCATATAAGTTCGATCCTTTTATTGCATCAACTCGTCCTTTGACTTTAAACTTTTCACTTACAACAGTTTTTTCAACCTCAGAAAAGTTGTACAACTTTTGAAAAATATCATGTATTACATCTCCTATCTTTTGTATTAAATACAAATAAGAAAATTTAAACTGAGATGTTATATCTATTTGATATCTACTTCTTGCATAATACGATTGTCTAAGACAATTATATAATTCACTACAAGAAATATAAGGTCTTTCATAAGTCTGACTTGTTTTATATTTCTCAACAAGTTTTGATCTCATCATTGATTCAAATTCAAGAACACTAAACCCGTCAGACCCCCCTTCAACTTGATTGTGCGTATGAGGAATCTCTATGAAATCATTAATAGTTGATTCCTCTAAAATCTGCTTAGTGGTTACAGAAGCTTTTGCCTTTTTTATTTCTTTTTTTCTTTCTTTTTTATTCTTAACTGGACTGGTGGCACCTTTCTCATTTTCTAAATAACGTAAAAGTTTTTCGTATTCATTTGATAATTCTACCATTCGTCACCTTTCAGTTAATTATTGTTTAACTGGGTTTTTTCATGCTTGCTTTAACACATTCTTTATATTTTGCTTTATCTTCTTTATGTTGACCACATGCTTTTTTAGCTCTACTTTTTAAAGCCAGCCACTTAGCACCTTTTGCAGCAGCTAATGCTCCAATAGCACCGGCAGCAGCTGCAGGTCCGGCACCTATTTCAGATACTTCTTCTTCTTTAGTTAACTTTTTTTTTACTTCGTCGTCAGTAACATCATAAAGAATTTGATAAGCAGATTCTACAAGACTATCACGAAGAATCTTATATGAATCTTCAACAATACGACCTTCCCATTCATTCATCTTTTCAGGTTGTTTTGCCTCAGTTAAAGAACGTGCAACCATCAGATTATCAACAGCAAGACCAAATGCTTTTGAGCGGATTGCTTTTTCAACAATACCACCAACATCAGCATCAGGATCACTTTTCAATTCATCCTGTAAAGATTCCTTGATGTTACCTCTTGATTTTTGTGTAGTAACGATTTTTTCTGAATTTTCACGAGCAATGTTTGCTGATTTCTTAGCCATTGTATTAAGAACTTTGCCATCAATAGATTCTTGAACTGTTCCTGGTTTATGGTCAAGTATTTTTAACATTTCAACAAATACTGATAGAAGTGCGCCTTTGACAGAAAGATATTCTTCTTTCACAATAGGGCAGCACATCTCTACTTCATTAACTGGTTTCCCGAAGAAAATATAGTCAAGTGCATAGAAATTTTCTAACACTCTAATTTTAGACTCTTTTAACATTTTTTAAACCCCCTATTATTTGTATGAAAACTCTGTGTCTTCATCCTCCAGAACTTCAAGCATAATTCGTCTTGAATCTTCTGGATATTGTGTATTTTTAATATTTAAGCACTGGACCTTCATTGAATCAATAGATCGTCCTTGTTTCCCTATAATCTTCCCACAATCACTTTCGTGAACTCTTATTTGAATAATAATTGATTTGGTAGACATTGATGTTTTGACTTCTACTTCTTCTGGTCGGTCAACACTTAGTTTTGCAAGATATTCAACAACTTCTTTTAATAAACTTGTCATCTCACCCATTTTAATATTCTCCCTTTCGATTGTCTCATTTCAATCTATAACATATTTACTTTTTGTTCTAAAATAATGAAAGTGTTAGATTATATCTCTGGTGAATACTTCCCAATTATTTCAGTATTTAATGCTTCTTCTACAGAATCTTTAAATGCGGATTTGTTTTGTATTTATGAGGAGCATCTTTAGTTCTGAACTTATATTTAGGGTCAGGTAATGTTATTAAATAGTTCCATGCTCCTGACTTCAACCTCTTCGTATTTTTCAAGAAATTATAGTTTGTCCAGAAATTTGAAAATCCTGATACAAATGAACCAACAAGTTCAATTTCAATATTTGGTGGAAAGAGTTTGTTTTTAACACACTTCAATTTACAGATTACACCTTCAAATCCATATTTATTAGAATCTTCTGCTTTACCTGGAGCAATTGCAGACTTAACTTTCATCTCAACTAGGTGAAATGCATTGTATTTTAATATTGTTCCACCAGGCATGTCTTTTGTATTACTCATAAATTTTAAATCTTTAGGAGCACCATAAGGACCCATAGATAAAACATCTCTCAATTGATTAACTGCGATCAATGCAATATTATTCTGAGCAACATTTTGCAACATACTTCGGTATTAATAATGAAAGAGTTCTAGCTTTTCTACCAATGACCTGATTTATATCATCTGCTTCAATTTCAGCTTGACATAATGTATTTGCAATACTATCCCAAACTACCATTGAAGGAGTGTCAAGAATATCTTTTTCTTGTTTGAATAAACATACCCCTTCAATAACTTTGAATACTTTCTCTACTGTAATATCAGAGATAGGTTCTATTGGTGGATAGTTAACTCCTAGATTTGAAAGTCTTATTTTTGTTGTTGCTTCTTCTGAATCAAGAAACAATGGGATCATCTTTCCCTTATATTGTCTTTCTCCAGCTCCCATTGTCTGAATTGCAAGCATTGACTTTCCACTGCCTGGTTGACCAACAATAATACTTAAAGCTCCGATAGCAAATCCACCACCGAGAATAGCATCTAATAGATCAATTCCTGTAGAAATTGTTTGTTTGATTCCAGTATCACCCTTAATTTCAGTAGTTTTTTCAAGAAAAGAACTAAACTCTGAATATAGGTCCATAGCTTCTTCACTATTATCAACCTTTAATTCTTCTGCATCCAAATCAATGATTTCAGGATCTTCATTTGAAGGTAATGCTTCTTCTTCTGTTTCAACGTTTTTTAAAATTTCTTGTGCCTCATTTTCGTTTGTCATAAACTTCCTCCGTTAACCGCTTTCTTGAACGGTTACAATTTCGCTTGCGATTTCATCTGTTTCTCTCTGAGCTTTCTCAAGAGTTTTGTGACGCATCTTTTTACGATCATCTTGAAATGTTTCAACCCTATCTGCTAATTGTCTTATATCAATAATCTTTTCGATATCCCTTTCATCATCAACTACATTAACCTTTCTACGAATATCAATTTCTTCTTTAAGACTTTTTTGAATTTCTTTCCTCATCTCCAAAAGAGTTTTAAACAATTCGGTTACTGACTTAATTTTTTCTTCAAAAAATCTAGCATAACGAGCATCAAGTTTTTTTGGAATCAGTCTATCAATATCCTGTTTGATTACTTCAAGGTCATTGATCATAACCATTATAGCATCTCGATGTGATCGAAATTCTGTTAGAAGTTCAAAAATAATATCGGCATTTGATTGTTCCATGATTACCACCTTTTTTATATTTTGTTCTTAATTATTCCAGAATGATTTTCATTCTTCCTGTTTTATCTCCTGGTATTCTCATTGAATGCCCATCAAGTATTTTACCATCTTTAACATAATCACAAACAAATTCATTGTCTCTTCCTGACTTAGCTCCAAAACAACTGTCATTTGAATTATATGGACATTGTATAGCTAATGAACATATTTCATATTCTTTTAAAATCATCATTGTTTATATACTCCTTAATCAATATTTTCCGGTATTTCATTTGGTTTTAAATATTTACTTAACTTAACTACTTCGTATCGTATGATAGAATTAATAATATCAGACCATGTATCTTCATCAAATATGCCATCTGCCAAATCATTACCACGTAACCAATCTTCACCAGCTCTTGCTTTTCTTACTTGGACTTGACAACCAAGATATCCCTCATCTTTTTCTCTATCTATTGCAATTATAAAATATTGATATTCTTCTGTGTAAAATGCAAATCTTCGATATACTTCTACGCCTGGTTCGCATTGTCCTTCTATATCCTGTATAAAATCTGAAAGTTTACCAGGATATATTAATTGATTGAGCCAACGGTCTAGTTGCTGCATTTTGGTTTCTTCATCCATTTCATTACTCCTTCCATAACTGAAATATTGGGTCTATCCATTCAGGGCACTTTGACCTAGCAAATATAACTACTCCCTGTATGTTCATTTTTGAAGACAAGACATGTTCTTTTTTTGCTTGTTCCATTGATTTTCCTGTTGTTAACACATCATCTACAATAAGAATGGTTTCATATTGATCATTACAATATTGTTTTAGTTCGTTTGCTAATTTAATACCGCCAGTTGGAATACCATATATATATATATATTTAAAATTGTATTTTTGCGCTATTATATATGCTATAGTTTGTGTATCTTCGTCTATTAAACTATCACATTCAATTTTAAAATATAGATTTAAACCAGAATGTGAAACAAAGTCTTTTCGTATAAACATCTAATTCTCCTTATATTTCACAAGATCCTGTTCCACACTTGACCTGATCTTCATTAAGATTATTATCTGTATCAGAATCACTTTTAATATAAGATATAACCTCTTCTTCTGACACTCTATTTAAAATCTGGCCTTCTCTTGATCCGTCACGATAAACAGTAACACCTTTTAGATCATGAATATATTCTAACAACAAATTACTTAAATCTGCATCCGTTGTTTTATTTGGAAGATTGATTGTTTTACTTACAGATGCATCACAGAACTTTTGACATGCAACCTGCATTTCAAAATGATCTTTTGGTTCAAGATCAAATGAATCAACAAACCATTCAGGAACTTCTTCATCGTTTAAAATCATATCTTGATATTGTGGATGAACATACATTCTATCTCCAACTCTATCTTTACGAATCATTGCTTTTGCAAACAAGGGTTCGATTGCACTTGTATAATCAGCAATAAGAGAAATGGTTCCTGTTGGTGCGAGCGCCATTGAAGTACAATTACGGATGCCACGTTTCTTTATATCCATTCTTAATGTAGCTGGAAGTTTTCTAACAAATGATGCTTTTCCATATGAGATTGGATCAAATTGTGGGAATGCTCCCTTTTCAATTGCCAGTTCCATTGATGCTTGATAACATGAGTTTCTAATGAATTGCATTAACCTTTCAGTTTCATCTACTGCTTTTTGAGATCCATATCGAACTTTTTTAGCAAATAGATATTCTGCTAATCCAATAACACCAATACCAATACGTCTGGATTTATGAGCATTAATATCAATATCTTTTAATACATATTTATTTACTTCAATTACATTATCAAGAAAACGAACTACAAGTTTAATTGTTGCTTCAAGTTTTTTCCAGTTTGTATTAATGTTTCCTGTAATGAAATTAGGTAGGACTAATGAACCAAGATCACAAACTCCATATGGTCCGAGGGTTGTTTCTCCGCATGGATTTGTACCCATAACAGGTTCAAAATAATATGAATTGTTCTTTGAGAAATTTGTCCAATTGATAAGACCTGGTTCAGCACAATCAACCATATTCGTTACAATCTTATTCCAAATATCTCTAGCTTTAATTTTACCATAATCTTTTTGTTTGAATTTAAATGTCCAATATATATCCGCTTCAACTGCTAATAAGAAATCATCATTAACAGAAACAGATATATTAAAATGCGAAAGTTTTCCATGTGCTAACTTTGCATCAATAAAATCAATAACTTCAGGATGTGAAACATCAACATGAGCAATTGCTGCTGCACGTCTTGATCCTCCACTTTCAATTGTGTCTGCTACTCGATCAAATGATTCTAAGAAACTCACAAGTCCTGATGAGGTTCCACCCTTACCAAATATACGATCTCCAGCTGGTCTTAAAGGTGTAAAATTGATCCCTACTCCACCACCTTCACTCCATAAAATTAAACTATCTTTTAAACATTGCCCGATTTCTTCAATTGAATCTCCTATTGGTAAATGATAACAATTGAATAATGAACCACGTGGTCGTCCGCAATTTCTTAAAATACGTCCGCCGGGAAGAAAGTCCATATTGTATATCATACTTGCAAAGTCATCATTATATTTTTCTCTTTGATTTACCTCTGGTAATGATATTGTGTTAGCTACACGCTCAGCACACTTTTCCCAATTCTCACCATCCATAAAGTATCTACTGTTTGCTACTTCTAATGCATTATCAGATAATGTCACTTGTTTCATAATTGTTTGTCTCCTAATAATCTGTAGTGATTGTAAGATGGAATTTTTCTGTTGCTTGATGTCTCTTTGTAAATAAATACCCATCAACTTCAGCTATATTCCATTCAGTTAATTTACATAGTTCTCGCATTGCGAGTATTGTCGCCGAACGGATCTCACATTCTTCTTTTGAGTTTTTTGGAATTAGTTTGTCTTCAGTAATGGACATTGAAAGGTAAGGATGATATGTAATACAATCAAGCGATTCTAACATTTTAGGGATTTGATAATCCGCAGGAACATGTAACATTTTTAATTCCTCTTTGAACCAACCAAATCTTCTGTTTAGTTGGATAAAAAATAACGATGCTCGTTTTAAAAATATGTCTGATGCAAAACCTGGGAATGATATAATCATTAACTTAAAAAAATCTTCAAATTCATGATAACGACTCATACCAATAGTATAACAATTGTCAATTTCATTGCAAAAATCAAGTGCTCCATTTTTTAATTCATTGAGATGTTTGATTCTTTCTTCTAATAGTGGAAATCTTTGAATCGCTAAATGTTTTACAAATGTATCAATACAACTTGAAAATCGTTTTGCATTTGGTATAAAGTTATAAAAGCTCTCATCCAATAGTTCATACATAACTGTTGATGATGCACCATTCGGTCTCACCGTACTTTTACCATACCAATAACAATAATTTATTGATGCTGCTACCAGTTCCATTACAACACCCTTGAGCGAGTCCGTTACAACCGGTAGCGGGAATTTTGGTGGGTCTGCTGAAGTCATTGTTCGTGCTAATTCGCTTAAATTCTCATAGTTTATCTTAACCCATTCTGAGTCAGACATAAACTGTTCTGCAATTTCATAAACGTTATTTATCAAATTCATACCTTCTCCTTTCACATTTACAAACATTTGTTCTAAATTCTTATGAGGATGACCAATCTTATTCTTCGTGGTCTACTCCAGCTTCTTTCTCCATTTTTGATAATCGAGTATAATAATCAGGGATTTCTGCTAAGTGATCCCATGCTATCTTTTCAGAAATTGTTGGACACGTTGTATGCTCCATTTCAACTTTAATGCCCATCTTAATTTGCTCTGGATCATAATTACTATTTTTTCCTTTTGACCTTCCTTCGCTTAATATGGAACTTAAGACTGCATAAATATACTTTTCAAATTCATGTTTATCAATTCCCATTTCATTTGCAAGTTTATGAATAGCATCATCATTCGGATAAGGATTTTTCATAAACCATAAAACAATTGATTTCTTTATTTCGTTTTCCTTTTGATTATCCTGTTCCATTAATATTTGTTCTTTATTTTCGATCTTTAACTTTTTTGGGTTACTTGTATTTAGATCTTTTAAAGCGCTTAAATATTGTGGATCCATTTTAATATACTCCTTAGAAATTTATTAATTCTTTAAATATGTCATTTTCTTTTCAATAATCTTATATCTAGAGTCATCTGGAAATATAATGTCTCTAATCGGTATGTCTTTTAAGTATAAATATTCATCAAATAGTTTTTGTTCAAGTTTTTTAGGGTTTAAATAATCCAAGTATTTACTTTCAACTTTAACTAATAATACTGGACCTCTATGCTTCTTAAATAATTCAGCTTTTATACTCATACCTATAGAAAATGATTTAGCAAATTTATAATATGATGTTACCCATAGTACCTTAGCATTGTAATATTTACCTTTAGGTTTAAATTCAGGATAACCTGTATAATCCTTCATATGTTCTCTTTTTAAACCTTGCCTTTTAATAACTGATTCATTCTTTTTAATAGTCCCATGATACAACCACATATATTTATTCTTTAACTTGTATGTTAATACCTCTTTCCTTTCAGCTTCATTAAGATATGCTAAGTATTTATCAATCATCCTATCTTGTTTCATTAATATACTCCTATATCCTTTAAAAATTTATCAATATCAAGTTGTTTCATTCTGATTCTAAAGAACTCTGATATAGTTGGTGCATATGGTTGTACTTTCATATACATTTTTGCTTCAGTTGGGGTTCTGTCATTTTTCTTATTGTTGCATGATCGACATGAGGCAACGCAATTTTCAAATGATGATTTTCCACCTCTTGAAGATGGAATAATATGATCAACTGAAAGATCATGAATACTCCCACAATATACACATTTATTGTTATCCCTTGTTAAAACATTTTTCTTGCTATAAGGAACACGATTACGGTATATC
>JAFCCM010000067.1:0-9703 GCA_017610225.1 Candidatus Aenigmatarchaeota archaeon
TGTACATCCTTAGCAAATCTATCCCAAACTTCTCCAAGTTCTGTATCATTTAGCATTTGAGTGCCTTTCTTGACCCCCAATGCTAAATGCTCTGCTCGAACTTTGTCGAAAAATGCCTCAATTTCATCTTGTTTTTTTACCATCCTCAAGTGCTCCTGCCAATCGCATTATCTGCATGTTATGCTGTTTTGACATCTTCATAAAATTCTTCAAAGTTGGTTCAAAATCATCTCCACGTTTAGCAATCATCTTTTCGTGAAACATCTTAGCATCAATTGTCTTGAGGATGCTCATCACACTTGGAGAACAATATCCTGGATGTTTTGTTGCTTCATCTTCATTCATACGGATGCTAACGGCTGCACTTATTCCATCCACAAATACTTCCATGCGTGGATATTCTTTTCCATCATATAGCGGCTCTATAATGAGCGGCTCTTTTGGGATTGACTCTTTTTCTGATTTACCCTTAGGGGTATCTTTGGATTTGGATTTAGTCATTCTATTTCACCTATATTCTCCATATCTTCACCACATTCTGGACATTTTCTGTGATTTCATCTTCATCAAAATCACACAACAGCCCACATACACTACATTTGTATTCCCATGTTCGGTTAGTCATCTTTAATCTCCATTTACAGAATGGTTGATTATCAGAAATCCATCATTACCAATACGTATTTTTACAACGTGCCCACGTTGCATGGTAGTGTATTCATCATCAGTAATCTCAATGTTGTGTGTCACAACTGTATCCTTGCTATACTTTGCCATTTATTTGACCGCCGTGAATTTCACAGTCGTAATTCTTGTATATTTCTCCTCATCTTTTATAGAGTTTGAAAGGACACCCTTTTTAATCAGTGCATCAATCTTCTTTTTATTCAAAGAAGTACACTCATCCCGATGCTGCAATGGAATCATACCCAGCACAACTTTGTCATCTGAGTATGTTTTGAACCGTCTTGACTCGAATATTTTCATTTCCGTATCAGAAGTCTTGTAGTAATTAAGCATATGCTCAGCGCACAGTGTTTCAAGTTCGCTCTTAGCCCGCTTGTAGTTGTTGTCTGCTTCATCCTTCGCCTGTTTAAGAAGTGCACAGTCGTCAACAAGATAGCCTATTTCTTTAGATACCTTTGGTGGTAGATTTGTCATTTTAATTTCCTCACATTTATTTGGTGTATAAGTTTTTACATTTAATTTATTAATACACCTAAATACATCTCAAAGCATATAAAGGTTTTGATTTATACGAGTTATACTAAAAACCCAATCGTTTCAAATTTCTGCCGCACGAACTTCTTACCCTTCAACACATACCCATGCCTATCCATAAACCGCTCAACAATCCCAGCATCGTCACACTCTAAATATTTAATCAGCCAACTCATGAAAATTACATCTTTCTTTAAAATCTGTTCCATGAACTTTTTAGAAATACTATAAGTGTCATACGCCTCATACTCAACCATTCCCTTATACACCATATAATCCAACATGGCGCTGGTAATATCATCCACGCCGCTAGTATACACCCCCCTGTCTAAAAGCAGCATCCATGCGGAGTTGTATTCTATCGTTGGAACATGTGTACAGTCTATGCGCGAGATTAACGCACGTATTACAGATGGCTCTCTACATCCTAATAATTTATACGCTCGGCTATTGGTATTCCGATCACTGCGTTCTAAAAGTTTACATACCTCGGATTCATAGTACTTGTTGACTGATATTGTATAGCTTATCTCATTATTTTTACGAACGATTAAAATTCCTGATAGAAGTTCATTTCGCACGCTGTCTAAGTCTTCTACTGCTATTATCTGTGTGCCATATGCTAGGACTTTGTCTTTTAAAAAGAATAGGGAGAGTTCCATACTCCCTCAATCTAAAAGTTCGCTGAAGTCAAACCAGCCCTCACTTACACATTTGAGTACCAAATACCCCATAAGGTCTACGAAGTCGTTCTTGCGATCTTCTGGTGAGTTCATGATACGTGAGATTTTGTCATCCATACGCACATTCAACTGTTCCATTGATGATGCTTTACTGAACACTCTCACTGGCTTCAGGGCAGAGTCACCGTATCGTTTATTCTTTACGAGTAGGAATTTTTTAAGTCCGTGACACATGTCACATACTTCACCAATTTCTTTTAAGCTGGTTATATTGTGTTTGGATAATACGTAATCCCGTAATTCGTCACATAATGCTGAAAATTTATCAGCACTTGTTTGTTCTTTTTCTCCATCAGATTTATTTTTACGATTGTATAATTCTTCCATTACGTCCATTCCGTGATCCATTATATACATGTTTTCACTACGATTATCCATCTCAAACCACCTCCCCCACATCATAATTCGTCCTGTTTGGAAAGTCAAATTCCTGCCGCTTTTTAGTCCACGATTTAATAGGTACAAAATACCCAACTACACGTGTCATATGTGTAACATCTCCTGAACATTCGGGACATGTATCATGCAATCCAGTAGACACATGACTCTCATCATCATCGCACATGGTGAACCCATAGTTAATAGCAGTATGAGTGACACCTTTCTTGATGATGTATTCTATCAACCTCTGCATTATCTCAGGGTTCTCAATCTTATCGTCGAGATTCACATGCACCATAGCGCCGCCTGAAACTGTGCTCATGAGTTTGCCTTCTATCTCAACTCTTTTAGATAGTGATACGTCTGCTGTGGATGGGACGAATTGATTGGAATACATATCCACCTTTACGAAATCCTCTCCGAACATTACTTTGTCCTTATCCGCGAGGTTAATTGTGGCTGACTCACCTGGCACTTCCTCAATGTTGAATGGTGCTCCATAATCTGTGGAAAACGTTGCTGCCATATTATCCATATATATTAGTAATTCCTGTGCAAATTTCATACCCTCGTCACTTGTTATAGGTGTTCCCATAATGTCTAACATTTCAGGAATACCTGTAAAGCCTATTGTGGCGAACATCCTGCTTATGGATGCAAGCCCTACATCGAACGGTTTAAGAAAACCTTGGCTTACACGCTTAGACAATATTCTATTTCTGTGCGTCAATAGAATATCTTTTATATCTGTCAGCCGATCTGAAAGCAGTGTATAAAATATCGACTTATTTTTGCCAGCCCTATACGCAATTCTCGGAAGATTCAGCATAACAACCCTACTACTGCCTAAACTAAGTCCCCCATTGCCAAAACTGTCCGTATTGAACTCTCTCATACGTGCAGGGTCGTTAATTAATCGACAGCAGGACGCTAGTTTAGCCGTCTCATCACTGTGTATATTGAACACTCCTTTAGACGTATTGTGAATTGAAAGCATCCGTAAAAAATCCCTGTCAATCACATTGTTATCTGCGTCCTTTGTCAAATTTGCTGTGACGATAGGGAATCTGTATGGTTCTCCATCTGGAGTGCCCTTCCCGAACCATTCCATGAACACGTTCTGCACTTGTAGCACATTGTAAACATTTATACTAGAGCCGTCTGGATATACCATATCTCCAAATAATGCATATAGGTTATCCTTGTCAAATATACTTATGTTTGAGAATAAACTCTGCTGACCACTTCTAAACTGTCTGTTAACAATGTGAACAAACGTCTGGAAATGGTTTATCATCTGCTCAGCAGTAAGTTTTTCCTTTTCTGCAAAATAGGTATATGCCACAAGCATATCTGCTGGTGCAATAGCCCCTGCAAAAAATTGCGACAGTTCCATACATGTCTCCGCAACCTGTCCTATAAATGATGCCGCTCTTTTTGGTGGTGCAGATTTTAACTGGCCCATAGGAATACCATTTGTAAGTAACCAATGTGTTGACCAAGCCCAGCAATATCCCTGCTGAATGCCAGCACCAGAGGAGTCATGCACATAATAATCCCCCATCACAACACCAGTTATCAATTTATCTGCATGTTCTACCCCATAATCTTTTCTTAGATACCTATGGAGCAAATATAAACCTTCTAATTTCATCAAGGGTTTGGTTATCTCAGCACTATAATGGATGGGTCCAATCGAATGTGCATTGGCATTGTGATCAACTGAATTCTCATCTGCCCAGTTCTCAGTGAAATATCTGTGACTCATCCTACCTATGTCCATTTTTTCAAGTGACAGTCCAGACAACTGTATAAACTTATTTGTAAACTCATCCGCACACAGTCTCTCATATAGACTTTCAAATTCTTCATCAAATGTAAGTGTTGTATTTATCATTTATTTCTCCGTATTAATCCTGTTCAACCCAATTAATTTTTACATTGTTTTTCAACATCTTGTCCTTTGTGAACACGTATTTTGTTTTGATGTCGCAAACTCCGATGTTGCTCTGTTCGAGCAGCCTTACATTCTTCAATAGAATGTCCTCCAACTTCTTTCCAAAAATGGTTTCTCCACCATTTATTGTTAGACCACCACGAATCTCTGAATTGGTTATGCGATTTTCGTAACCATCGATATGTTCTGCTCATAATGATGGTTTTCTCCTAACTATTTTCTGGTTGGACGATCCAGGGAATCCATTTGTTTTCAGTGATTCCTTGTACGGTCCTGCCACAACCACATCCATTGTATCTTTAATTTCTATAGGAACATCGTCATATTCGTATCCAGTGTACAACCATGTTGTTAATCCAACTTCCTGTGCTTTTATAGCAAGTTGAAGTAATACTTCTGGTTGATCTAATGGCTCTCCGCCCACGAAAACTACATGAGTTGCTAAACAATTTTTAGCAGTCTTTTGTATATCCGCAATCAGAACATTTATCAAAACTATGTCCTCAACCTTTGCTTTCCAAAGTCCTGGATTATGGCAGTTTTTACATTTTGGTTCGAAACTACATCCAGCGAAAAAATAGTTTCTTGATATGCCTTCTCCATTGGTATCTACTCCAACGGAGTCTGTTATATGTCTAATTTTTGCAAACATTCATTCACCTCTTAACCTCTCACTCCTCATCAATGGAACGTTCATATCCGCTACAAAACACAATTCCGTCTTCTCCAGCTATACTCAACGATATATTATATGCATCACATGTACCGTCGTTATTCTTGCAGTTGTGAACACCACATTTTATAATTGTACTCATATCATTCACCTCCTTAATTTATGTGGGAATCTAAACCGACCCCCCATTAAAGAACTTGACCCAATAATCGCACTGTAAAACCATACATTATCGGTATACTCTTCTGCCTCTACCACCGATTTCCACGCATCAGCGTCCCCTATACACCCCTGCATAAGCCACTGCTGGATAACAACAGGTGGAATGCTACTATTCACAAGAGTATTGATAACTTTCTGCCTATCCTTCTCCTTGTAAATCATTTTGATAAGACTAATAATATCGTCCTTCTCATACAGTGGTTCTTTAATAACTTTGGATTTAAGTTTCGGATTTACTTTTCCGCTCGACACATAGAGTTTGAAGTCTATTGGAATTTCAATCAACGATTTTTTCTGATCTGCGGTTAAGTCGTTGAATGCAACCTTGAAATCCTGTGGGGTGACACCCCCTTCGGTAAAATGTCCGAAAGTTGTCTGACCTTTTTTAAAACTTTCTAAGATGTTGAAATTCTGTGATGCTATCCACATGTCTTACTCCTCCCTTAATCTACATTTAGCAACTCGGACATTAAAATTATCACATGTAAAATATAAATAGGTATCATCCTCTCTAAAATCCGTAACAGTTTCATGGGTTTTAATATCATCTAAAGATAAGTTTATCCTTCCGATGTCTTTTGATGGTATGAATTCGTCTAGAAATGCCATAAACTACTCCTCCTTCAAAGATTTCAAAAACATCACCATACGACCTGCATCCAACCGCCTTATCATTTCTTCTCTGTTCATTTTATTCCTCATTATATTCCCTGTGCAAGTATATAACACACCAATAATTCAACATTATAGTTTATTTTAGATATGTCGTCTTTAGCGAATATCCCCGCAACTAACATTATAATTGCGCAAATATATAGCATAAACTTTACTATACCCATTATAACTTCATATGTAATTTCCACAATTTATTCTCCTTATACCATTATAATTATGAATACAACTACCCCTATCTATAAATAGGTTTGTATTTTTACTTGACCTTAAATCTGTCAAATGTCGTCTGATTACTTGCGGTTATATCTGACAATTCTGAAAATACGCGCGTCAGATCCAAATCCCTGACTTTGAACCCCTTGGCCTGCTCAAGTGTGGCATATTTCACACCGCCGCCAATTCCAATCCCGCGCACATTTTTGATAAGAGTATGTTTACCCTCACCAAGTTCAGCAGAAATCCGTGCATGAATACTTGTCTGGCTGTTATACATATCGATAGGTTTAACCTTAAATTCAGTTGCGGCAATGGTTATATCATCTTCAATCAAATCCGATACCCACATATCAATAGTGCTTGATGGAATTTTATGTGTCATATGTTCGGCGATATACTGCTGCGCATGGTCATTCCATATTTTACGTGAAAGTTTAGAAGAATCTCTACGAACGACCATTGCGAGACCCTTTGCCTTGACACTGTCGTCTGTAAAAACCATGACATAACGCTTTTTCTTAAACCCAAATTCATCTTTGAAAAACCCTACAAATTTTAAGGAATACTCAATGTCAATTTTAAATGTGTCCTGAGGAAATGGGTATATTGATTTGAGGTTCTTAAGTACGATGTCGAGATGCCCTTGTAGAATATCATCCGTGGTATTTTTATCACAGTCTAAAAATATACTGTCAGTGTCGCCGTATAGGCATTCATACCCAAAATCAGTAAGTACCGAGTGCATGTATATCAGGTTAAACCGACATATCCGTGTACAATCTGCGGCAGCGTCAATGTCATAAGTGTTCAAAAACTTAGGTGCACCTGATATTCCGTAGATTATATTAATGACAATCTTAAGCGCATGTTGCAACTTCTTTAAATAATTTATATCACCATCACCATTTTTAATCTTGGTCTTTGCATCAAGCCGCATCAGGAATAATTTCTGAATAACCCTCTCCTTGACCCCCATTCCATATTTGGTACAGTACTTACCCTGCAATTTCAGAATATGTCCATCTGGAGTAGTGCCGCCTGTAAATCTAAACTCACAATCATCTTTGGTGCACTCAGTGCACTTGGTGTACAAATTTCCCTGCATGTAAGCGTGCGGATATGCTGATGTAAAATCCACAACTTTAATATTTCCGGTTGTTTCTTCTCTGATAGGTGTGAATACATGGCCGCCCTTATATCCTTCATTCCGACTGTCATCACCACTATACAATGGCTCTAAGCCACTCATATGGCAAACAATCCTGTAAGTCATAGCCCCCATCGAAGATTTGATGTAATTTTTACGCTTTACATCTTTCTGCGGCAAGAATGCGGCGAGCGGTGAGTACATATCCTCCATAAATTGATAGAGTTCATATGTAATGTTTATATCTTGAGTAAGATATTTCTCAATGAGATTAATTTCCTGTGATGTGAGTTCATCGTATTCTTTGTAGAGCAATTTGTAATCGAAATCAGACTGCTTCCGGCTTAATCCAAGAGTTTTACATACCGCGTCTAAAGAGAAGCCATCTAAAAATTTGACGCCAAGTGTGGCTTCTCGTGCGATCATAACATCATACAGGTCTAAATGTTTGCCCATAATAGATGATTCATATTTGAATAATTTGTTAACAGAGTTCATCAGGACTGGAATATCAAAACGATTACCGTTGTATGTCACAACATGCTCAGCCTTACGTATGGCTTTCCTGAGAATGTCAAAATCTTTAGCCCAGATACAATGTGTTTTTGGATTTTTATTCGTTTTGACACCCACTACTCTGGTTATGGCTGTGTCTACATCAAGGCTATTGGTCTCGATATCAAGTATTAAGACCTTAGCCTCGTTTAAGATTTTCTCAGTTTGCCAATCCATATTTACACCATTGCGCATCTTCAATTTGCATAATTATAAAAGTTGAAATCACATCACCATCTACATCATCAATATACAGCATACTATCTTGACTACCGCAGACCGTGACATCGGTCTTACCAAGCACTTTGACAACTTCATCCAATCCATTGAACTTACTGCTTACCTTAGCATCAAATGGGGTTAGGAATTCACCTTCAATGACATCCCCGACTGCAAAATCGGTCACATCCTCACCGTATAAATTCATGGATTTTTTGAATGTGATAGTGGTGTTTTCCTTGTAAATTTTTTCACTTTTTACAGTGGTTTTAAACTCACCGGCATTTGATATTTTGAATATAACTGGAAGTGATGTGGCAGGTTTTCCATTGAAGAAAATTTGATTATCTTCGCGCGTTGGCAGTAGCGTATTCCGATTCCGAATATCTGAAACGTCATCAACCACAGGGAATTTGTATTTTTTACTACCCCCCTTGATAAAAAACATCTCACCTTTTTGTAGGATGTTGAATTCACCTTTGATGTTTTTCAAACTCTTGATGAGTTTCTCAGGATCAGTTATACCCCATATTCCCTCAACATCGAATGGAAATTCCACTCGTGCGAGTCTGTCAAATGCCACACCTACTGTGTCAATCCATCCTGAAACGCCGTTTGATTCAATGACTATTTCAGTTATGGATGGGTCAAATGTTGCTTTTTCGATTGCTTTTCGAAATGTTTCAGAATCCATGATTATTCACCTATCCATTCATTGCCGTCCCATTCTTTCTTGAATTTTTCATACACCGCAAATTCAAGCCAGTATTGTTCCATGGAATAATTTTTAATTACATCACTTTCAATAATACAAATGAATTTTTTAAGTAATTCATACGATGTAATACTTGAGTTCATACTAATTTTCTGTAATTGATCTTGAGTGTATAATCTTGTAGCTGGAGTATCAAAGGTAGTACACATATAACATCTACCTGTATCAAATATCTGCCATTCAGGCCAATGTGTTCCAATACACCCAGTATTACCATTGGTAAGTACTGCAACGGAGCCAATTTCATCTACTCCTCCAATAATCTTTTCGAATTCTTCGACAATTTCTTTTGGTAATGCGCCGCACATTATCATATATTCTTTTGATTTATCCATTTTTAATCAGATACTCCGTTGTGTTTTCATTCCCAAATAAAGACAAACATATGGTTTATCCGAATCAAGTTGATCAATACATGATTCGTTACATGTGTAATATTCTGGTTTATTACACGAAAAATTCATTGTACATACAGCATGATCATTGTTAGACATGATCACAACTCCGAGAGTCTAATAATCATATTCAGCAAGTGCACGTCCTTGTTGATGCTGTGCTGCATTGCGCGATCCGTATCTGCGATTATCTTCAGTGCATCATATGTAGATGTACCATTTTTACGAAAAGTAGTATAACCTAATTCATCTTCAAGAATAAACATTGATAATTCATTCAAATCATCTTCATTTATTAATGAAATTATCTCAAACGGTGAATAGTTGCCTGATAATGCCTTACTAATAAATTCTGAAAATCTATCATGCGTTGATATCTCAGGAACTGTAAAAGACCCATCTACACATGACTGTAAAAGATTCACCGCATGTCTAGGCTCACCATGAGCCAATTTTACGATAGCCTCGACATCAACATCCTTAGAACCCCCTACTTGACCCACAACTCCTAGTAGTAGAGTGCG
>JAFCCM010000067.1:9714-12317 GCA_017610225.1 Candidatus Aenigmatarchaeota archaeon
CATACCCTATTTTAAAAGTGGTCGTATTCGCGCGGCTCTTCAACGGCAGAATGACTTTATGGATATTATTCGTACAGAATACAAAGATAGTGTTCTTGGAGTAATCGTCAATTGTCCGTTTGAGTGCATCTTGAGCCTGTGGAGTCAATCTATCCGCCTCATCAAAGAATATCACCTTAAGACCGTTAGACCCTATGACAGTATTCCGTGCCCATGTAACAACATCGTCCCGAATCTTATCGACGCCATTTTCCATAGACGCATTTACATTATACATGTGCGCGCCCATTTCATTACAGATAACTTGCGCAAGTGTGGTTTTACCAGTTCCTGCAGGGCCGTAGAATATAAGTGGCTTCCTGGAATCGCTGTCGATGTATGATTGAATTTTTGCTTTCAATTCGTCATCGCAGTGGTAATCTGCTAATGTTTCTGGTTTGTATTTTTTTGTAAAATCTTCCATATCATCACCAACTATAAATCATGTGGACTTCCATTCTCACGAATCAATTCATCTATACAATCATGGCACAATATTTCTCCATCATATGATGCTAATTCATCATCGTAGAAATCATTGCTACATCTTGCACATTCATGCACTGCATCTTCTGCTATATATTCCATTTAAATTTCTCCTGAAATGTTTGAGTACTTGTAATAAGACTTAATGATATATAAAGGTTATTATTTTGAATAAAAAATGAATAAAAAATGAATTAAGATATTCTCACACCTTAAACCCGCGTAATTTATTCATAATTCTGACTAAGAGCGGCAATTTAGCACGGTCAGACCATGATAATCCTGAAAGTGCCTCGGCATTATCAGCATCCCCCTCATAAATATGAGCGCTGCTTGAGAAAAGTATAACTTCCGCAATTTCACATTTATTGGGGCGCGCTACGAAATGACGTAACATATATAAAATAAACGATAAGTTTGCCCACATTGCAGTTCCATAATCATGTGATCGGAATAACAGCCGAATTGACAGCTTGTTATCTCCAAGATATGTTACTTGCAGCCAATTCCAACAAGGTTTTTCATTCCAATCAAACATAGTTGGATGGAACAATACACCTATCATACCATTGTCTTTTACATCACTATGAATTACTTGTCTTAGTTTCATAAAGATGTCGCTTAATTGGTCGGCATATCTAAAAACTACTCCTGGTTTCCTCAAAAGTCCCTGATATGTGTACACAAAATCAAATGGGTTGGGATTATCAAGTATCCCCTGCCTGTTAAACTCCTTCAATTTATCTCCACTAAATGGAAATCCTTTAGGCACACTTCCGTTCACAAGTCGTTTAACAGCATTACCCCATATCTGAACAGTCATACATGTATCGCGAGCGTGTTTCTTCTCATATCCGAAGGTCATATCATTGCCGTCCTTGACAATGGCTGATGTTATTTCTTTATGCAGGTGGTCGATGTTTTCCCCAGAGAAGAAGAATGCTGGTGTTGGTGGTTTATTTGTCATATTCTTTCATCCCTTCGTTCAAAGTCTCGATTATATTCAGTGAATCTTTTATAGACTCTCTGTGAAGTTTTAAATCATATGTGTTTGTTTCAATATTGTTTTCGCATGTAGCCATAAGTGATTCAAGGCGTTTAATTATTGACCTTTGGTCATTTATCAATGATTGAAAAATGACACATGTTGTATTTTTTACCCATAGCAACCACCTAAACAAGAACTCCATTCTCGCCATAAAATCCAAGGAAACTACCCCACCGCGTCATCTTAGCGGTATAAGTAACAGTATCCCCACGTTTCAACGTAATTGCTTTTGATGCTTGATCATCATTAAGCCTAATCAACGCATTACACGTCATACTCGGCCCATGATCAACACTTAATTTAACAGTAGATTTACCACTTAGAGTAACATCACTGACAATCCCAGTCCATTGGACATAATTATCTTTCAACACACCTTCAAAATATGCCTCCTTCTGCAATTCTGTTACATCTGGGTTATTATATCCTGGTGGGAATTCATAACTGACAATTGTCTTCACAATTTCTGGTTCTGACACGGTTACAGTTTGTTCATATGTCGCAGGTGGGCCGCTTAAAAATACTGTTACAAGCGCCACTGCACAAATTATGCATATTGCTGAATATGTTACAATCTTTCCTAACCCTTCAAATCCTGTCATTTTATATCCTCTTGTTTGTTTATATATTATTTAATACTGAACGGACCCGAAGTGGTTTGAACACTTGATATTCCGGTTAAAAGCCGGACGCTTTTGCCTGACTAAGCCACGGGTCCATGAATGAATTATTCAATTTGTAGGTACTTTGAATGAATCATAATACTTCCCTTCGCATATACCGTCGCAGAAATCAAGCCCATTGTAGAAAATGCGGTGTTCGGAGCACGGTGGAATGGATTTACCACAATATTCACATTTTATTATCATGTTAATAAGTTCTCCTTCTTGATGAATATTATACCACAGCACAGCACGAATATTCCAAACACGTTAAATTTGAATTTCGATACATGCAATAGATCCTAACGAAGAATTCCATTTTGCATATCATTTGTGTGTGCTGCGGTTGATGTACTAGCCCTTTTCTC
>JAFCCM010000068.1 GCA_017610225.1 Candidatus Aenigmatarchaeota archaeon
GTTTCGTATAATTTGAAGGGAGGTGTTTACAATTAAAAGTTACCATAAATATTATCACCCAGATGAACATTCTGGAATTTGTGTTGTAAAACGCAAAGGCGAAAGCGTCGAAAGTCTTATTAAAAGGTTTAAGAAAAAATATTCTAAAAGTTCAATTTCAAAAGAAGTTCGTGATAAAATGTACTATGAAAAACCTAGTGATAAGAAACGTCGTAAAAAGATGCAGAGTATAAGGGCGATACAAAGAGAAGAAGAAAAAGCAGACCAGAATAAAATCAAACTACAAAAGATTAAATTTAGAAAACAAAAACAAAATAGAAAAGGAGCTAAAAACCAATGATTAAAGCAATAAAAGATAAAGTCGTAGCACGATTAATGATCAGGGAGAAAACAGTAAGTGGAATAATAATTCCAAATTCAGTGCAGGAGCCTCAGGCGTTTTGTAAGGTTATTTCTGTTGGAGAAGATATAACTTCTGTTAAAACGGGAGATATTATCGTATCACATATGCGAAGTGGTATGGATGTTCTCATTGATAAGGAACTTATTAAAGTATTAAAAGAAGATGAGGTTTATGGAATTTTAACTGATACACCTACTATTAAAACACTTAAACAACTCGAATTAACAGGTAAGACAGAAGGATCACAAATAATTAAACCGGTAAGTAATATACTCCAATAAGAAAGAGGTGATATATTTTGTTAAATCTACAATATATTAAAGCTACAAGTTTGGGAGATTCTTGGTTCCAAACTTTATTTAAAATGTTAGATGAAGGAACTGTTTTTACAATTGATAGAGGATCATATGCTGGGCAAAAAAGATTGGAATTCGATTGGATAACAATTCATATTAAACATCCAGGAGTTCGACCATTGCTTCCTCATATTGAATCTCATTTTAATATTCCAAATCCAGTTGCTGATGATTACTTAGATGATTATCTACCATATTTAATGACAGGAACATTGAAACCAGGTGAATCATATACTTATGGTCAAAGGTTATGTGCATATCCTTTACCAGAAAGTTTTTTAGATTTTGAGGGTAAGGATATTCTTATTGGTGAATATGAATATAATAAAGAAGAATTAAAAAATTTAGGAATAATTACATATCATTCGTCAGGCAAAATAACGGATGGAACTTATAAACGGTGGATAACATTAAATCAAATTGAGTTACTTATATGGATTTATAAAAATAAAGGATTTAGAAATAATCAGATGGTTTTACAAATCGCACATCCAAGCGATATGTTACTGCAAGATCCTCCGTGCTTGAGACACATTGACACACGAGTCCAAGATGGAAAATTACATTTTATGCCATATTTCAGATCATGGGATGCCTGGGGCGGTTATCCAGCAAATCTTGGAGGGATTCAATTATTAAAAGAATATGTTTCAGCAGAAATTGGGATAAAGGACGGAGAGATGATAGCTACCAGTAAAGGATTACATATTTATGGGTACTCTTTTGATTTAGCTAAACGTTTGAGAATGCGTGATAATATAAAACTGAAAGGAGAAATATAAAAATGAGTATATATGATGTTCTTAAACATGGATGTAATATTTTAATTAATTGTTGTGAGTGTGGCACCATTTTTTATGATATAATTCCTTCGATTCAATGTAATTCATATGATGTTCGTGGTAACTATTGTGGCGGCAAATGGAGAAAAATAGAAAATAAGGATATTGAATTATTTCTGCGAAAAAATAATTGGAGACAATTATTTACTGGCGGATATATATGCGAAGATTGTTACAAGAAGTTAAAAAATATAAAGCCCCATGATATTTCTGAAGACATTGGATTTATAAAAGATTATGATAGAGTCATAAAATTATAGTTAAGGAGTTAAATATGTCAACCGTAATTGGGATACATCAAGGAAAGAATGTTTGGATTGGAAGTGATAGTCGAGGTACTACTGAAGATGGTTATGTAAGAACTGTTAAATGTATTAAAATTTTTAGAAATGGACCATATTTAATTGGATTTATTGGGTCTGTACGTGGAGGTCAAATTTTAATGCCTCCACATTTTGAGCCACCTGAAGACATTGAAGATTTTTCAGATGTTTTAAGAGAACACGTTGCGGAAAAGGGTTGCCTGTCTGTTGAAGACGATAGATCTCAAACACAAAAATGTAACTTTTTACTTGCATATAAGGGAAAATTATTTGAAATATTATCTGATTTTCATATGGGTATAGTTAATACTTATACTGCAATTGGATCTGGATCTCATTTTGCATTTGGATCTTTATATACAACTATGAAACTAGGTATTAAAGATCCAGTTAAAAGAATTAGAACTGCTTTGAAGACAGCAGCTCATTTTGATGTTGCAACTGCAGCTCCATTTAAAATCTTTAAATTATAAGAATATTGTGAATAGATTTGGAACAAATGAATAAAAGGTAAGGAGAATTGCGAATGATTAAAAGTGGATATGTTTTAGCGGGGTTTGAAACTCTTGCTACGATCATGGATAATTTTATAGCAGGCAGGCGAGGTAGATATGAAAATAACTTTACCCGCTCGGAAATATCAAATTTTTTATCAAAGACAACTTCAGGGTTTCTACATTCGTATGGACAAGACTTTTCAGGAAAGAAAAAATATGATAAATATAATCTTAAGGAAGGTACTCTTTATACAAAATGTAGAGACATGGATATTTTTGATGATTGTACCCTTATTGCTGATAGTGGCGGTTTTCAAATATCAATTGGAAAATTAACAAGAAGAGAATCTGACCTTTTATATAATATGTATTATGAGTGGTTAGTTGATTATAAAGATTCATATAATAAAGCTTTTGTTTTGGACGTCCCGCCAGGACCTGGTTGTGAGATATTCCATAATTTTGAAGATGTATATAAGAAAAATTTGGAGTCCTATCAAACAGCAAAACATTTACCAGATGATATTCGCAAAAAACTAATTTATATTCACCATTTCAGAACCCCAAAACTATGGGAAATATATACAAAAATTATGCGTGAATATGATATGTTTGACTCATTTGAATACCATGGAACAGGTGGTATTGTTGCTAATATGGCAAGCGATATGACTATACCATGTATAATTTATGTATTGCCTTTAATTCCATTAATCAATGAAGCTATAAGTAAAGGAAAGGATTATTTGAATTTCCATATTTTGGGTGGAGCGAATTTTAGAGATGTTTTATTTTATGAACTATTTACTAAAGTTGTTAAGGTAAAGCATAATTTTACATTGAATATAACTTATGATTCATCTGGAATCTATAAACAAGTAATGCATGCTAGATTTCTTTATGCTAGAGATGAACATGGCTGTTATCGAAAAATGAATATTAAAAGTGATAATATTAAAATGAAATTTTTTCCTAATTTATCTGTGGAAGATTCAATGGAAAAGGTACTTAACGAATTTGCTAGGAAATGGAATTTTAAAGAAATATCTGTTGATGGCATATATGATCCAGCAAGAAATACATTCTGGGAAGATGTTAAAGTTTATGCAATTTTGTATATATTAAATTTATACTCTGAAATACAACAACAAATGAGAGAGTTTGCAAATAAAGTATATCCTATATATGAAAGCGGTGATCTTGAAGAATTTTATAAACAGTGTTTTGATATAACAAGAATAATAAACCAAGGGAATTTAACAAAAAAACAAAAAATAAAGGCATATAGTATTCCAAAATCATTGGATATGTTAGCAACATTAGATGAAGATTATTGTCATTATATTGTAAATAAATATTTATCTAAAGATGAATTTATGGAACTTGATGAAAAAACTAAGGTATTATCTATATGAATAAAAGATATAATATATACCATAAAAAATTAATTCAACTAAATGATGGAGAGAAGTTTTGTCCAAAATGTGATGGAAAGGGAAAAGTTAAACAAAATGGATATTATTTAACAACTAATATAGTTTTAACTTGTGATAAATGCTTAGGAGATGGGAAAATTGATTGGATTGAAAAAGCAACAGGAAAACAAAATAGATTACTTAGACAATTTAGATGAAACTGAGATGATATGTGATAAATGTAATGGAAAGGGGATAATTCCACCTAAATTAAATTCAAATGCATGGCCATCTATTTGTACAAAATGTCAAGGTGATGGTAAGGTCGATTGGATTTCTAATATTATGGGAAAACCAAGAAACCCACAGATTTATGATACTTCCAGTTTTGTCGTTTATCATACATCACCTCCAATTGGATCTAAAGGAGATATGTGGTTCGATCCTATGACTAACAGGTCTAAAAGATTTGATGGTTATAGGTGGGTAGATGTATAAATTTCTTTATAGAACAAATATCTTAAACAAACTGGGTGTTATTTTACAACCAACTTTGTCTTAACTTGTGATAAATGCTTAGGAGGTGGGAAAATTGATTGGATTGGAAAAGCCACAGGAAAACAACTTAAACAATATAGATAACTTAGAAATCACTGAGGATATAGACGAAACAGAAATGATATGTGATAAATGTAACGGAAAGGGCGTAATTTCATTGGAATTAACTTCAACTATATCAACATCTGTTTGTCCAAAATGTCAAGGAGATGGTAAGGTCGATTGGATTTCTAATATTATGGGCAAACCAACAAGAACTAGTCATATGAATAATATGACTACGAGTACGACAGTTGATGTGCCCTTATATGGTTACAAAGGTAGATAATATAACTAACAAGTCTAAAATATCTTGTGGTTATAAATGGAAAGATTTATAAATTCCATTATAGAACAAATTGCTAAATTAATATATTTTTAAAGGAGGGCTCTTTTTGATAACAGAATCATTTTTAAATTCATGTTTTACAATTATCTTAAATAAACAAGCTAAAATAAAAAGGACAAAATTATTATATCGTGATATATTAGATGTTCTAGCATTTAGCGAAACTAGAGAAACAGTAGAGATACCAGTTGTAGTTGCTTCAAAATTAGATTGTTTGAAAAAAATAAATGAGTTGTTGTTATCAGACAAAACACTTGATAATGTTTTGGATAGTATTGCTTTTAGTGAAAAATTTAAACAACATAGGGATTTTCTTGATGTTAAAATAAATGAAGTATTGAAAGAGCATGTTATTCAAGATTGTGTTAAACAGATTAGACTCAGAAAGAAAATTAATGCTTTATTTAAAAATTACGATGAACTTAATGAAGTGTTAGAATCTATTAAAGATGGTTCATTTGACTCAATTGATGATTTAGTTGATGATTATGAAATTGCTATAAAAACTCTATATTCAAATATGATGGAGAGCAATAGAAATATTACAATTGAAGCAGCAGCATCACTTGATTTAGTTAAAGATAATTATGATCATGTAGTTGAAATGATTATGAAAAAATATGATAGATCAAATAAAACATCAACTGGATTTTCATATTTAGATGAAAATATTTTATATGGAGGATATGAACCATCTAGATTATATGTTTGGGGTGGAGGTTCTGGAGCTGGTAAATCAACAATGCTGAATAATACAATTATATTTTCAGCAATGCGCAATGTGTCTTTAATGGAGCAACCTGCAAAACCTTTAGATCCAGGAAAAATAAATAAAGTTTATGTTTATGTAACTTGTGAGAATACAATTGAAGAAGCATTGATGCGAACATATATGCCAATGTTTGACAGAACTACTGTACAAATGTTGGGAGATATTAGTCATGGTGTTGATATTAAAAAGAAAATATTTGATGTATTGTCAAACAACGGATCAACAATTATAATGAAATATTTTCCAGCAATGAGTATAAGTTCGTTTGATTTGATGGGTGTTCTTGATGATGCAATTGAAGAATATGGTGAAGAGACAATTGCTGGATTATATGTTGATTATCTTGATCTGTTAAAAACAGATACAAAATATGATATTTATAGAATGGAACTTGGACATATCACATTATCATTAAAAACTCTAGCTGTTCAATATAATGTGCCAGTAATTACAGGAACTCAACTTGGAAGATCAGCATATAAAATTAACGAGTCAAGAGATTTAAGCGTTGATCAAATTTCAGAATCAATCAAAAAAGTTGAGCATGCTGATTTTGTTGGACTGTTAGCAAAGAATCCAGTTGATGATAAATTGGTTCATGGAAAAATTGGAAAAAATAGATCAGGTAAAAGCAATATATCACTGGATTTTACAGTTGATTTTTCTAGATATAAATTTATAAATGCTCTACCTGTATCAAATCGAGATCGTCCAGATGAGACGACTAAAACTAAATCAGGTGGTCCATTAAAAGTTGTTGCGTTTGATGGAGTAGCTTTATTATGAAAATGAACGTTCTAACTGAGAATGAAACTAACCAATAATTCAATAAATAGTTAGAACATAATATAAATCATGGTTAATTTTAATTATTACCCGGTTATTATACCAATTAGTTTGGAGGATAAACAAAATGACAAAGAAAAGAGTTTCGTATCAAAATTTGCTAAAACAAGCGATTACTGAATTTGATACATCAAAAACCGTAGATGTTAAAGGGCCCATGCTTGATCCAATACTCAAGTGGGACGGACAGGGCGAGATACCCATCTATAAAGATGCCGCAAGCATTTTAGAAAGATACTACTTCAATGAAACAGCTGATAAGGGTGTTGAAGTTTCTGAGATGGAATATAATGAAGATGGAACTGAAGCAAAAACAGCTTCCGAGAAAGATGCAGAAGGTGAAGGTACAGAACAAGCTGGAACATCTGACAAAAATATTCCTGGCGAAAAGAAAGAAATCGCCAAAGACTTAGCCAAAGAGCAAGACGAAATTGAAGCTGACGAAGAGGAAGAAGAACTTAAAGAACAAGAAGATAAGAAAGAAGAAAAAGAAGAAGATAAAAAAGAAGATAAAAAAGAAGATGAAAAAGAAGATGAAAAAGAGGTAGACGAGTCTGCTAAAATTACTGAGGAATTAGAAAATTCAGTGATTGAAAAACTTATTGCTGAGATGGAAGAAGAAGATGATGAAGAAGATGATGAAGAAGAAAAAAAAATTAAAGAAGCAGATACTATGAAAGATGCACAGGGTGCAGGAACACAACAAGCTGGTACAGGTCCAGCAGACAAAGAAGTTCCTGACAGAAAAGATGTTGCTGATAAAATGGTCAAACCTGCAAAAGTCAGTGAGCAAGATGAAGCTGACGAAGCTGACGAAGAGGAAGAAGAACTAGATCTAGATAAAGAAGTAGCTGAACAGGCACCGGCACCAAGTGCAGTTCCTGGTGGACCTTCTCCAAAGAAACAAGGTGAAGATGATGAAGAAGATGTTTATGAAGAAGCATTTAAAATTTTTCAAGAATCTATAGAAGACGACGATTCTGAATAATTTAGTTTCTTATATAACTGGGATTACAAGGTTAAGCAGGTTATATTATGCCTGCTTAGCCTTAGGAATCGGAAAGGACTAATATGAAAAAACTTTTAGTCATAAAAGACCGAGGTAAAACTATTTATTTTAAAAATCGAAAAGTTCGTACGCCTTGTACTTTAGAGGTTACCGATAAAGAAATTATAAAATTTCAAATATCTTTGAAAATGGCTGACATTCAACATTATTCAGTTAAGCTATTAAACAAAGATGAAGAGTTCAAGCAAATTATTGATTTTACAGATCATGAGGTTGTTATTGAGGAACTAGATTGGGAAACCGATAAAAATGAAAAATCGAAAACTATATTAGAAAAATTAATGAATGGAGAATCACAATGAAGCAAATAACAATATTTTTTTCTGATAGTGCGTCCATCAGTATTGATGATATAACTGATGAAGCAATAGAAGAATACACAGTCAAGCTATCCAAAATATTGGAAAGTAATAATGTAACAGTTTTACACACATCCTCAAGCTCAATAATTATCCGACCTAATGTAATTTCTGCAGTTAAAGTTTCTAACGTAGGTGAACCACAAAAAGAAAAACCAATAGAAAATGAATCTATTGAAATTCCACAAGATACAATAACAGATTAGGAATAGCGATGAACCCAGAAACCCTTAACATTTTTTTAGTAATATTTAGTGTAATATTTGTAAGTATTACAATAATATTATCATGGAAAATATATAAAAAATTATTAGCAATGAAGTATGTAAAGTCATTTGTAGATTATATAGCAGTCCTTGATTTTAATATAAATAAAGCATATGAGATTATTCACAAAGATAGAATTTTAGTATATTCATTGGATGCTATGAGGGTAAAAGATGAAGAGTTTGCCGCAATTACACATGACTTTGCAAACCTTGTTATTAAAATTATAGGACCAACTCTTCATTCAGAATTTAACACTTTATATGGTAATGAAGAAACATTTATTTTTAATTTGATTGAATACTTCAATACTCGTTATGAAGATGATGAGATTAGAAAACAATCCCTAGATGCTATTGCTGAAAGTAATCAATCAGAGGACATAAAAAAATATGACACAACACCTTGATCCATTAACAGAGTTCTTGCTTAAAGAGAAGGGTGAAGATATTACAGAAGCTGCAAAACGAACAACAAGAACAACTGTGTCAAGACAGACAAAAATAAAAAGAGCAACTGGGCAACTTGCCAGTGTTGCGGCAAGACAAAGAAATGATCCAATTTATAAAAGGATGACTCATTATAGAGATTTATATTTTAAATATCGAGAAATGATTCATAAAAAATATGGTCCAAGAGTGAGAAGTAAGGCAAGACGCTAAAAAGGAGATTTTCCATTAAATGGCTAATAAAATATCAGATATATTTGGTCAGCTAAAATCATCTATTGTTGGTACTAAAACAACTAAGCTTGATGCTGCTTTAGATAAAGCTGTAAAAGATATTGTCAGTTATAAATCTCATAGTGGAAGGAATGGATATATTGATTTAGTAAGAACTGTTATTGCTAAATCATCAACCGATATGGGCTTTGGTGGCTCAGGTTTATATTCACAGGGGCAAACTGGACCAGCTTCATTTGGACAGGGAACTCGTTTAATGAGATATAAAACATATGAGGCTATTGTATCTACTATTAACTATGCATATAGAGCATTGAATGTTTTAACTGATAATATTTTATCACCGGATGATATTACAAAAATATCATTAGATGTTAAACCAAAGAGTTTTCTTGAAGATGAGACTCCTACAGAATCAAAAGTCAAACGTGTGAAAGAAGTTATTAGAAGTCTTAACCTTGAACGAAAACTTGAAACTATTGTAAAAGCTACTTTGGCATTAGGAGATTTCTTTTGTGAAATTGCTCCGCCAAAAGTTGCATTAACAAGCAAATCAATGCTAAGCGAGAGTGGAAGTGGAAATTATCAACAATATATACAAGATCAAATTTCACAAGGAAAAAAAGAAGTTTGGACTGAAAAATTGAAAGTCAATCAAAAAGTTATAAATCTAAAAGTTTCAATTGATTATACTTCTTTTATGGAACAATCTAAACAAACATCACCTGATAAAATGCTGGCAAATTTAAGTCTTGTATTTCATAAACCAAATTTGGTTATTAAACTGCAAAGTTCCTTATTTCCAATTTGTTTTGGATATTTAATTTTTCCTGAAATGAAAGGAATGAATATTCATGGAAGTACTTCTCAAATGGCAGAGTATCAAGATAATAAAGAATTGGCGGATATCATTAAATATATGATTTTACAAACTGATCCTTCAAATGCATTAGAGATCAGATATGTTTCACCTGATAAAATGGTACATTTCATGATTCCTAGTATAAAATTTTATCCATATGGAGAATCAATATATGATGCTACTCAATATACAGCAAAAGTATTGATAGCACTACAAACAGCATTAGCAGTTCAACGACTTTCAAGGTCAACAGAGAAAAGAAAAATTGCCATTGAAGTTGGTCTTCCAAGAGATGCAAAGAAAGCTATTGAACAAATGAAAGAAGAATTCCGAAAAAGAAAAATTAGTCTTGATAGCTTCGGTACAGTTGATACAATACCAAGCATGATTACTACTTTTGAGGATGTTTATATTCCACAGAAAGATGGAAAACCATTTGTTGATATTTCTACATTTAATGAAGGAAATGTAGATGTTAGAAGTAAAGTCGATGAACTTAAATTTCTTAGAGATCAATTAACAGCAACATGGGGTGTACCTCCTAGCTTTCTTGGCATCGAAGAAAACCTTTCAAATAAAGCTGCTCTCAGTGAAGAAAATATTTTATTTGCAAGAACAGTAATAGGACATCAAAAATATTTGAGTGAGCAAATTACTGAACTAGTAGAAAAAGTATTTGAAATCATTGATCCAGATGAAGCATTAATGCTATTTGAAAATGTTGATGTTCATTTACCAACACCCAAGTCTTTGCAATATGAAAGAGAAGCTAGATATATGAATGA
>JAFCCM010000143.1 GCA_017610225.1 Candidatus Aenigmatarchaeota archaeon
AAAAGCAAACATATTCACAGTCATTTTTCTGGAATCAATTATGGTCCTAAGGGTGAAAGGAATCATCTGACTCTTGAAAGTAATCAACCTAAGTATGATAAACTTGTGAAAGAAATTAATTCCCGTGGGCTTGATATAACTTTGATTTCTGAAAGTCTTAACCTTGAAGAGGATGCTTTGAAGTTGAAAAAGATGATTGAAGGCTAAAACTTCTACATGTTAGATAATAATGTTGGTGATTGTGGAGGTTGTTCTTTTTGCGTGCCGTTCCTCACGCGTTCGTCGCTTTGCTCCTCATATTTGCTTCGCAAACCTCCTTGAAGAGTTGAAGAAGTTTATATATTTTCTCAGGTATTTATGGTTTATAGATGAGGTGTTGATCTGAGTAAAAAAGAAATAAAAGAAATATTAGAAAGACAATTAAAAGTACTGGGTGTTGTTTCTCAAATATTTTTTGGATTATCGATTTTTATGTTCTCATATACAACTTTATGTATACAAATTTTAGGACATCCACCCAAATCAATATTTTGGACAATTAGTGGATTTTCTTTTGCTGTAATTTTAGCACTTATAACATTGTTTATTATAAGAGGAAGGATATTTCTCGAATGTGAAAGAAAACTGAAAGATAGGAAATATGGTAAAACTACAAGAAAACAAAAATAGATGGTTTATTGCAATACTTAGGATTACCAAATGCATCTTTCTAATGTGTCTCCATTCTCATCACAATAAAAAGGTTCAGTAAATTTCATTCCATCAAAATCTTGGCGGTTTGGTCTAATCTCATGAAGTATTAATACTACCTTACTTGAATTTTCAGTTTTACAAATTTTACTCCCAACTCCTGAAGGGTATGTATAAAAAAAGAAACCACCACCAGAAGTAAATTCTTCACTATATTTATTTGCTTCCTCATTTGAATTAAATTCTTTAATTTCAATTATTGAATAACTAAAATCAATTATTGATTTTATTTTTGCTTTTCTCATAAACTCATAAAAATTTTCTTTGCATTTTTTAATATGATACTCTTCATTAACTGGTGTTGAGATATTTATTTTGTTAAGTGTGTTTCTAACATTACTATTAATATCATTCCATATCTGAGGGTTAGCATAGACTACCAAACCAATAATAATCAAAACAACTACTACCCATCCCAAATCCATGATTAAATTTTGATTAGTGAGAATTTATAATATTATTTTTGGAATACATTTGGAGTCTATATTATTTGAGATATAATTTTGATGGATAATCTTCTGGGGGGCTTACCAAAGGTAAGCATGAGCAACGAAGTTGCGAGCATTCGGGTTCTCCCCGAATAAAAAGCCGAAAAAGAAGAATTCATTACATCATTCATCAATTACTAGTTATATACAATAGGAAAAGATATACAATAGGAAAAGGAAATCAAAAACCAAAAATACTTCTACTCCCAATAACATTATATCGAGTGATAACAATGGTAGAAAAAAAGAAAAACAAAGAACTAACATGGGATGAAATAGGAACAGCAATCGGAAAAAAGATGGAAAAACACAAAGATAAGGATTGTGGATTCTGGAAAAGACACTGGACAGTCAATCACAAAGAAACTGGCGGAGGATTCGGAAGATTAGTTTTCGGGGCGAGTGTCATGTATGCATTGCATCTGGCAGGAGTAGTAAGTATTTTTCCAACCTGGTTATTAGTTCTGATAGTGTTAGGATTTGCTGGAATGAGATTTTAACTTTTTTTTCTTTTTTTATTCTAAATTAATCCATTTTTCATAAGAAAGAATGTGACAACTCCGACAAGAAGAGTAATTCCAAGTACAATCATGATGAGACATTTTTACCAATTTGATAGGAAATAGAAAAATAACTATCTTTTCATAGCAAAGTTTTTAAGCCATCTAAAACAAAAATAAATAATGAATTTAAGCAAAGAAATACAATTTTCTCTTGAATTCATAAAAAGAGTATATAGGAGGGGTATAATAGAATTTTTCAACAATGATCTCAGTAAATGCCGTGAAGAAATAGCAAGAAAAATGAGAGAAGAAAGCGTAATAATAGATAATCCAAACCCGAAATATCAAAACCAGAAATGGTGTTTAATAGAAATTCAAAAATTGGGATTAGTGAAAATTCCAATCGCAGAAACACCACAATACATAAAAGCCATAACAATAGCACATCCAGTATCAGATCCTAGGTGTATAAACATCTTCAATACTCATTGCGAAAAGGATAAAAAGTAGAAGTATATACTTATATATGTAAAGATTTACCATATTGGCGTGTTAGATATGAAAAAAGATTTTTGTGTGAAATGTGGATCAGATAATTTGATAGATGTAAAAAAAGAAATTGAGATTCCATTATCAAATCCGGGATCAATAAATGTTCTTCAAGAACTCAATGAATGTCAAGAATGTGGAGAAATATATTTTAACAAAAAACAAATAGAAGAATTATCAATAAAAATTAATGAAAAAAGATAACTACCCCTTCGCCACACCCAAAGGTCTCATCCTTGCAACAGGACGAGAAATACCTGCTCCGTCCACGCTTCGAATAACTTCATCAATATCTTTGTAAGCATCTGGTGCTTCTTCACTGAGAACTTTCGGATGGGTAGATTTAGCAATAATACCTTTCTTTTCAAGATCCTTTCTAACATCTTCTCCCCAAAAACTTTTGATGGCTTTAGTCCTGGACATAGCTCTACCTGCACCATGACACGTGGAATAAAACGTTTCTGATGCCTTTTCAGTCCCAACAAGAATATAACTAGCAGTTCCCATTGACCCTGCAATCAACACAGGCTGACCCACATCACGATATACTTTCGGAACCAGTTCATGACCTGGTGGAAGAGCACGAGTTGCACCTTTCCTGTGGACATAAAGTTTTCTTTTCTTTCCATCTACTTCATGTTCCTCAAGCTTACAGATGTTGTGGCAAATCCCATAAATACTTTGCATATCCATGTCTTGCCATTTCTTTCCGAAAACTTGCTCAAAACTT
>JAFCCM010000013.1 GCA_017610225.1 Candidatus Aenigmatarchaeota archaeon
TTTCTTTTACACCTTTTCCTTTTATCCATTTCCACATCTTAATTAAACTAAAACCACCAATACCAAGTCCTAAACTTTTACTTGCAAAATCAGAAGCCCAATCAGAAGTCATTGTAGCTAATGTATTGATTGAGTCTTTTACAAGATTACCAACAAACATTAATCCATTCATTAAAATAGGAATTAACCATCTTCTAAAACCTGTCATATATCCTGTTAATTTTTTACTAAGTTTTGATTGTTTAATATTTTCTTTTAAAGATTTCATATTTATTTTTCTAATAGATTTAAAAATATTATAAGTAGTTTCTTTGCCTGTTTTATCTTTTTTAGTTTTAATATTTTCTCTTCTTTGTTTTTTATAATCTTCATACTCTTTTTTTCTTTTATTAAAAGCATCAGAAGCTCTAATAACTTTTGCTTTTTCACCAAGTGTTTGAGATTTTCTATGTATTTCTTTTTGTTTTTCCACATACTCTTTATAATTATTAATCTTTATTTTTAATTTTTCTTTTTGTTCATTCACCCATATAGCTCTATCTTCTTGATTTATTTTTTTAGCTTCAGCGGCCATTTCTTTTTCAAAATCACGCCTTTTATCATAAAATTTTTGTTCATTTAAATTTTTTATATTCCACCATTCTTTACCTCTACTAAGAAGACTATCTCTTTTTTCTCCGACAGAATCTTTAAATTCGTTAGCTTTTCTATGTAAAAAACCTTTTGTTTTATCTTTAACATCAGAATATTTTGCTTTAGCTTTACCAACTATATCTACTTTTTTATCCCATTCTGCTTGGGTCATTTTAGAACCAATAGTCCACTTACCTATTTTACTTGCAACCCCAAGACCTTTTTTCCCTACTTTTCCTACCAATCTAGCAGCAGCTCCAGCAATTGTGTAACCACTTTGTTTAGGTGCTTTTGTAAGGCCATCTGCTTTTCCGTCATTAGCTTTGGCTGCCGCAGAAGCTGAGATATAAGTATTACCAATTATACCATCCATCTTTTCCATAAGACCAGTATAAGTCTGGGTCATAGCATCTAATAATCTTTCAAATACTGTTCCTCTAGTAGTTAATCTATTAGCATATATCCCACGTTTTTTAAATAACATTCTTACTGGCATTGTCGCATATTTTATAGTTGCTTTTGATGATGCATAGATAGCATGAAATACTGGATGCTCATACAACATTTTATTCCAAGCAGCTTCTCTTACTTTATTTTCTCCAGAAATAGTTTTCTTTAACTCAATAGTTGCCTGAACTTGTCTTTCCATTAATGGTAGTTCTTCTTGTTTAGCTTCTTCTGAATAAGCTGTTATGAAACTCTTAATTAAACCTTGTTGTTCAGTTTTATCTCTTCTCATAATTTGACGTTCAAGATCTAAATTGCTTCTAGTATAAATTTCAAAAGCATTACGAATGCTAGAACCAACTTTTTCAAAACCAAAAAAGTCTTTTGATTTTTTTCCTTTACTACTCTCAAATATTGTACCTTTTAAAAAATTCTTGCTTTTCTTTTCTTTGGCATCCATTCTTTTATTTACTTGATCAACAATAGTTTCAACTATTTTTCCTACAGGCTGGACTACCTCAGCAGCATGGACTTTAGCCAAACCTTCTTTTTTAACATAACCACCTTTAGCCATATGTGGTACTTGAGATTCTAATGATTTTTTAGTTCCTGCTTTACCAGTTGCATTCTTTTTAGCATTTTTAACTTGGACATTAATAGAACCACGTTTTTTAGAAGTCTTATCTCGTAAAGAATTCCAAAACTCTTTTGATTTCTCCCAACCAGCAGATGCAAGTTTTTTAAATCTAGATGAAACTGATTCTAATGCTCTATTTAAGCCAGACTTCATTTTCTCTACCATATTTCTAAAGATACTAGTCTCAAATAATTTAGCAATAGCATATCCAATAAAAGGAGTTATTTTAGCTGTTAAAGCAACCATCATACCTTCTCTTTTCATATGTATATCTTCACCTAATGCTTTTGTATATTCACCAACAACACTTGCTCCTGTTTGTGTTATATTTTTAACACCTCTAGCAGTCTCAACAGTTATTAATTTGACACCCATTGCTAATGCTTGCGTAGACTTGGTTAAACTTTTTAAAGCTCTATCTACAGAAGATACAGCTTGTTTATTTCCTTTTATTGTTCCATATTGTTTTTCTACTTCAAGAATTTTTGATCTCTTTATAGTAGTTTGTGCAATACTGCTAATACCTTTAATTCTTTTATCAGCTGCTGCATATTGACGTGCAGCTTCTTCCTTACTTATTCTTTCAACCATGAATTACCTCTATAATTTTTTTATGATAGAAAAAAGTTTTGTTTGAGGTCCTTTATATAACTCTATAAACATTGCAGTTACCTCTGAAGGATAAAAAAGTTCCTGGCTGCAAAATGATAAATTATTTGTAACACCTAACCCAGCTTCATATCCTTTTGTTAATCCAGCATATATATGTTTAAATTTCTTCAATTGATTAAATAAAGAATTTAAATCTGAAAAGTATAATTTTATAAAATGATAAAAATCTGATAATACAGAATTAAATTCATCTTCTGTTAAAGTAGATTTTTTTCTTAAATTTCTACTTATTAAATCTAAATATTTTTTTATTGTGCCTGACGAATGTTTTTTATATTCAAAATTTTTAAATAAAAATCTTACAAACATTTTAGTTTCATTATTAATATCAAAACCATGCGTTTTAAATATTTCTTCAAACATAATTTTATAATAACTAAGAAATTCACCCCAAAATATTCTAATAAAACTATTTTTAAATTTATCAGATGCCATATGCATTAACTCATGCAACATTAAATTTGATAGCCACTTATCTTTAGCAAAACCCCATTTTATATTATTGTCCATTAATATAAAAATTTGTTTTGTTTTAGGCGAAAAAAATCCAGCTATACCTTGAGATGAATATCCAGCAAAAATTTTAAAGACAGCTAATCTAAAAATTCCTTTATTAACCCAGCATGGAACTATTTTTTCATTGTTTATTAATCTTTCAATATCTTTAGCAATTGGTTTTATTTTAGAAATATTATACATAGAATTTATATATTTCTTTTTTAAACTTTTAGAAGAATATAAATTCATTCCTTGTAAAGATGCAACTTTTTTTGGAGCAATTGGAAGTGCAAAAAGTTCCTGCTGAATGGTTGCATTATACTCTTGTATGAATTGAGTATCAATATTTACGTCATCTAAAATAATTTTTATCATATTTTATCCTTTGTCTGTTCCAAAAAAGAATTCCATAGTATTTACCATACCTTGATTTTCTGCTATATTATCTTTAACATATTTCATTATAGTTGCATCATTGATATTTATAGGTCCGTAATCATTTAATCCCATAACCTCAGTAAATAAGTTACTAGTAACAGTATTATTTTGTAACATTAACACTGGATCATATTTATGAACATAGAAACATAAACCTGCAGATAAAGCAATATCATCATGACATCCAATATCAGCTTCTACTCTTCCACTTGGTTTACTAATTAAGCCTATTAATTCTAATATTAATCTTTGTGATTTTATAATTTCTGGAAACTCTGTTATAATAGAATATAAAGCATCAATAATCAATGGTCTTGTTTTAGCAGTTGTTTGTAGACCAGGAACTAGTGTATTACCTCTTTTTTCTTTATACATCATTTGAGAAAATTCACTCTTCATCATTTCCTCAACAACATGATTTCCATATGAATTTGACTCTACTACTATTGTACCAGGATATTGAGAAGCTGCAACTTTAACAACCTTAATAAAATCACCAACCCTACATTTGCCTTGATATTCAAATACTTGATCTAAATGTTGATAATCCCATACAGTTATAGCTGATTTATCTTCACCATGTTCAGGTGCTGTATCAACTCCAATTATATAATGAGTGTTTGGCATAGCAGGTTTATATCTCCATGCTTCACCATTAAATAATTTTATACGTTCTATAGGTTCTGTATTGATATCTTGTAATACTTGTGTTATATGATCACTAAAAAATGAACCAGTTGTAGCAAGGAATTTGAGTTCTAACTCCTGTTGAATTTTATTTGGATCATTTTCAAATAGTTGACATTGCGTATCATACCACCCTGGATCTTCTGATAATTCTTTTACATCTCTCCAATGTATTGTAAATTGTGTAAATATATCATCCCCACCCACTGCTCTTTGATATTTTTCATAGAACCATTTACCAGGGCCAACTGTTTTATTTGGTGTAGATAATACTATTGTACCATAAGGAACATTAGCTTTTTTAGCATGCATCTGATTAGTTGATAGAGCTGGAATCATAGAAGTCCAAGCGGTATCAAGAAACTTAATAAAGGCCGCCTCATCTATTACCAGGAAGGTTATAGCCTTACCACGAAGAGTTTTCTCTGGTGCATTCGGGTTTACTGGAGAAACGTATACCTTAGCCCCATTAGTTAAAATAAATGATTGTTCCGTCTTTTTATCAAATATAGCGCCCATCCATTTAGGTAATTTTTCAATCATTCCTCTAATGAATCTTGCAAAGTCAGTTGCTTCCTTACCATCTTTTGAAACAATACCTATAACAACATTATCAAAGAATGTTGCCAACCAAGCAGAATAAGCTTGAATAATAGTTGATATTCCAATCTGTCTTGATTTTAATACTAATATATAATGTTTTAGATTAATAGCTTTAATTAGTTCTGACTGTGGTTTATATGGTACAAGAGGTATATCTCCACCTGGCATCTCAATCAATATATATCTTGAACAAAAATAATCAAATGAATTTTTACAATTTATCCATTCTTGTACATATTTTTGAGCCTGATTCTGTACTTTCTTTTGTTTTGTGACTATAGCATTCATATACAAACTCCCTTTTTTATTTGTTCTAAATGCTTATCATAGATAGAATCCTAAATTATATATATTAATAACTATATATAAGAAATTTTTATATATTTTAGGTTAATTTAATTGGACATTCGATAATGGTAAGTTCCATCGGTAAAATAAAATACACAGAATTACAGATTTCTTATGGTATGGACTATAGGTGATGGTTAAGAACCCCGTTGAAAATGTACTAAAACATATTGGAGATTAATGTTATGGAGTTTATAGAATATTGTATATTTAGTTTTAGATTTAGTTCAAGATTTAACCAAATTTCACATTTTACATTATAGAATTTACATAGAAGAGAATCTTCCTTTTATAGGAAGATTTTTGTTGTATATTTTAATTGATTGTTTTATTAGTTCTAATTAACTCAATTTTACCTACAGTCAACCAATCAGTAGTTTTACTCCAAACTATATCACTAGAAAATAATATATAATTTCCTTGAATATCAGTATGCTCTACTGTCTTTGTTTTTAATTTAACAACACATCCAATTTGCAATAATTTTTCTATTTGAAGATTTCTTTCAATATGAAAACTTAACCTAGAAATATCTGATATCGCTTTAGATATTTTTGAAATTGCAAATGTTTCAGATAAATCTAATCCATTATTTCCTATATAATATTTAGTTCTATTAGCAACAGAAGTATTTACAAATGCTGCTTCTCCTTTTGTTGGACTAACTAATCCATAATTTTCACATATATCAGATAAATCATGATTTATTATATGATATAGTTTATCTGAAGGTAGTACTATGTGTTTTATTGTTTTACCTAATACTCCAAACTTGGAATTACCCACGTAATTTGTATATAAACTATCATGAGTAAAAAAATAATTCTTTTTAGATTTAGAAATTTCAACATCTTCATCTTTATAAGATGTTGTTAATTGTTCTATATGCAATAAAAAATTCTTTTTTATTCTAGCAGATAAATTCATTACTTGTATAGTATTATCATATTGACAAAATATTACTGGAGCACCATTATAAATTCCAAAGTTTTCATCTAAATATTTAAAAGATTGATATAATGTAGTTGGTGGAATACAACATTGCAATATTTTATCTGTATTTGCATCATCATCATCGTATTCTAATGTTGCTTGTGGAGTATATTCACTAACAATTGTTTCTATTATCTCTTTAATTGTTTTTGGTCCTGTCCAAACTGTTTTTGGTCCTTCATTTAATCCTACAACTGGATTTATCATAGTAGTCATAATTTCAAATGGTTGTCTAACTACAGTTACTAATTCATAAGCAGTTCTATCTCTTTGATAATCATTTACCATTATTTCAGAAACTGGAATTTCAAATTCTGAATTTACAATCATTAAATCAAAATCCATACTCTCTACTACAAATTCTCCATGATCTTGTAAAGAAATATTTAATAATATTTTATCCTGTCCATATAATTTGTTTAATAATATAGTCTGTGGAGTAACATTTATTGTTAATGTAACTATTTGATATCCTGTCGCTAAAGAGGATGATATTCTTACATGACTAAGATCATTAGAATATTCTTCACCTTTAATCTTTAAAGTCATTATATAAGTTCTAGATGGAGCTAATATTTTTTTCTCACCCACAATAAATCTCCTTTTATTAATTTATAATTTGTTCCAAAAAATTGACAACAAAAAAAAACTCCAACTAATATTATAAAATACAAATTGGAGTTTTTCCAGTGTAGACAACACTATAAACTAATTAACCATTAATAACACTTAAAGCATTTATCATTTGCTCAGGAACAACCAATACTCTTTCAGCAATGTTTTCCATAATCTTCTTTGAATTAAGATTGGTTTCAACGCTGGTAAATCTAGTAAGAGTAAGAAACAGTTGCCAGCTAGTCATATTCCAAGGAGTTGGAGTAGCTGGTGTTTCTGCATCCGGATCAGTAGCAAGGAGTTCATTTGAAATCATTTCCCTTCTTTTCTTGCCTGCTTTGGTTTCAATAATATCCAAAACTTTCATCATATCAGATTCTGTAATCTGATTATTGAAATTCTCAGTAATCATATCAACAATGTTAGCACCAAAGATTGTAACATACTCGCCAAATGCTGCTTCAAGTTCAGTTGAGGAACCTGTTAAATGTATCTGTTTAATCTTACCAAACTTTTCAGTACAAAAGGAACTTGAAAGAACATCTGACTCAGCAATATACATACCAAATACAATTGTTGAAGCACCAGTACCATCATAAGAATTGGTAATATTCATCATGGGTGATACAGTTCCAACGCCAGGAACAACACTGGGATTATTAATAACAATTTCATGTCTGATCTTTGTAAGGTTCGGAGCAATGAAATTTCTTTCAATAAGTTCAGCATTGCCTACTGAAGTAATGGATTCTTTAATCTGATCAATCAGGGTTGCATTACCAAGAAATTTGTATGAGTTAGAAATAAAGTTTTGATATTTCCACTCTGCATCATCTTCAAGACTTTTGGTAAAGATTGCAAGATGAGAAATTTCTTCATCATCAATAATACCAGAATCACCAAGAGTTTTGAGATTCTTATAAACAATTTCACTAAATTGATCTCTGTAATAATAAGAGCCTGGAGCAAGAATAGCAAGACCCATTTCAATAGCACGATCACCAAAAGTAGGTTTTAAAGGTTCTTCCTCATTAATTGTTTCAGTTGTCTCAGTTGTTGTTTCTTCATCGGTATCAGCAATATTATTAAAACCGTCTAAATTACCGTTTGCTTCAACATTTGCTTCAACATTTGCTTCAACAGATCCTTCAATTTCACTTGTATCTTCTTTAATAATTTCATTTAAATTATCGTTCATAATAATTAATCCTTTCTTTTATTAAATTCAGATTATCTATTCTGAATTTTTTTATTGATTTCTTTTAATTCTTCTTCTTTTTCATCACGTTGTTTTTGAAGTTCCAGTAATATTTTACTTGCTTTTAATTCATCATCAGAATCTTTGAGTTCTTTCGCTTCTCTGTCAAGAGCCTCAATCTTTCTTTTTAATGAATCACGCTTTTCTTCATCAAAAACTTTCTCACCAACAAGTTTAGAACTATAGCCTTTTCCCCAAATCTTCCAAGCCCATCTAACAAATAAGAATAAGACTACGAAAGTTATAAGTGCTTGAACCATATGTCACCTTTTTAGTTAAATGGTGTGTCCTTATATCTCTATAAGAACAACATGTAAATTAATTAACTTCTGCTACTCTGTTCTTTTGTCCAATATTCATGTCAAGGTCAAGAGCAAGATCTTTAGCTGCTTTAGCGCTTAAGAGATCCATAAATTGACTTACAGCATTACCGCCAGAAATATTACCTTCAGAACTACCCATCTGAATATTTGGTACCCATTTTTGTTTACCAAATTCTTTGGCGTATACCTCCTGAGCTGCTAACCAATATTTAGCTTTAAGTTCCAGAGCGCCATCAGCTGCCATAACAACTTTCTTTCTATGAGCTTCACCATCTCCCCTAAGGATATTAGCTTTCTTTTCCTGAGCAGCAGCTTCAGCATCAAGAGTAGCTATATCACGAAACTTTTCAGCTTTAATGATTGCTTCTTGTTTAGCAATAAGCTCCATTTCTTTCTTTTTCTCTGCATTAATAACGGCAACCTCTTTATCTCTATTAGCTTTAACAACAGCAACTATTTTTAACTGGAGCTCAGCATATTCAGCTTTTGCAACCTTTGCTTTGCCCTCAGCCTCAATAGTAAGCTTATCCTGCTCGGCTTCTTGAGCTTTTGCTTTAGCAGTTGCTACAGCCATTCTTGCTTTCTGCTGTTCACCAATCTGTTTCTTAACCTTATCTTCATAACGAAATGTTTTGACTTCAAAGTTCTTAATGCCGATTCCGCTACCTGCAAGGGGATTGAATTGATATACGGGCATGCCATCAACTTCTTTGATAATGGTAACTTCTTTCCAGATCATTTCACCAGAAACCAAATCTTTAACCTGTTTGGTTGTGGTAGTTGTTGCATATAAACCATTAGCAATCTGGTCACGAGTCCATCTAATAAACTGACTACGTCTAGTCATATAAGATTCAGTTGCACTCATGAGGTTAGCAGTATGACGTAAGACGTTTCTGATCGTAGGTTTAATAAGTTTACTTTCAAGATCAGAATATGTTTTATGTCCACGTTCAGTAACTAAATTAATTGCTTCTTCTGAAGATGTAGGCATAAGAATACGTGCAGTTCCAGAAATATTACAAATAGAGCCATCATTAAATCTTACCTCAATAGATGTATCTGTATTAATATCACTTTTAACATCTTTACCATATGTAAAGAAAAAGGTTTGTGCTTTCGGCCATACATCAATATCACCAAAAAGCTGAGTCCAAATACCAGGTGTCATTTTAGCACTCATTGTACCAGAAATAGCCGCTTGTTTAATCTGATAAGTACCTTTATCAACAGTCTCAATAAGTGACTGAGAAAAGATAAGGCCAACGATTATAATAAATACAAACACACCAATTGCGCTCACTTTTTTCATAGACAATCCAAATAAAGTATTACTTGAACTTTTTTCTTCCTCATCCCAATTACTCATAGTAATTTCTCCATTTCTAAAATTTAAATTATTTTTACAGTAATACAAGTTTTATACTTACATTAATGTTTCACTAGTAACCTCCTTGTCCCATGATGACTTTAACCCCATCAGGTAATTTTAAATCATTTAATCCTTGGCGACATAATAAAGTTTCTAAAGGATCATCATAATCTTCGTCAGAACAATATAAAAAGTATACTATATTTCCTTCTTTAATTAATTTCTGGCATTCTATGTATTGTTCATCTTCTTCATCATCATATCTGTCTTCAACCCAGAATTTTTTCAACTCTTCTAATGTTAAAATTTTCTTTTCAATATACTTATTTAAGTCAACTTCAATTGTCATAGGAACTTTTAATAAACCTTCTTTAAAAGCTGTTATAATAAAAGAAGTGCTCGAACTATTAGTAATAAAATCAAGTTTTTTCTTCATAATAAATCCTTACAAATTCTAATATTATGTATATTAATATATATATAATATAACATTTTTTAAATGTATTTATTTTAATCTTTCAAGTATTGCTCGAATATAAATATCTCTTCCATCAAATGCATAATCTGAATCCATTGAAACAACTTTAAATCTTTCTTCCAATCCAAAGAAATATTTAAGTCTTTGCGGAGTCCATACAGAAGCATGAGGCATTGATGGTTCATTAAGAAGTTCATAAGTCAAAAGAGTATCATGTTTTTCCCATTCAGAATGTTCTATTGTTTCATCAATTTTTTCATTTAAAATTATATCAGCAAGAGTTTCATAATTAGGAACAATTATATCAAGAGTTCCACCAACTTTCATTGCTGTTGATAATAGATAAATAAATCCTTGAACATCTGGTTTAGTTATATGTTCAAGAAATCTATAACATGATATGAAATCAAATTGATATTTATAATTTCCCAAAAATTCAAATACATCAATATTGGTATATACAATTTCTTGACTTGGTAATTCTTTTGCCCATTTTTCATGATTCTGTTCAATTGCTTCAGGTGGATTTACTAACCAATACATTTTATCCAATTGTACCAATAGATTTTTTTTATCTTCTTCATAATCAATTGGAAGTATTTTACCTGCTGCTATATTCAAATAACTTTTCATTTATTAATCCTTTTTATTAAATTTATCATAAATTTCTTTTGGCCAAGATGCTGAATCTCTAATTAGTTTAATTGCTTTTTCTGCAACTTTACCAGTATCATCTTTAGCAATTTTTACTCCTAATCCTATAGTAAAATATATTGATACTAAGGTCACTAATCCTGTAAACATAACATTCTCCTTTAATTATCCATCCAACATTCTTCAATTCGAGAAAGTTCATCAGGATTAATATTCATACCTATTAATTTAAACTTATCACAAATTTCTTGTTTAAATTCTTTTAATGTTTGATCTTCTTTTATACTAAAAGGAGATTTACCAATCATAACTACATCTTCATCAAGTATATTTTGGAGTTCCAATCCATCTAAACAACCTTCAACTAACCATACAAAGTCATCATTAATAAATTCTTCATATTCTTTCTCTAATTTTTCTTTGCTATCTTTAGATGGTACTGTCATAAAAGCACCTTGTCTCATAGCTTTTTTATGTTTCTTTTTATCTTCCTTTTGTTTATAAATTTTAAATATATTCTGCCCATACTTTTCTTTTAATGTATCTGTATCAATACTGACCCCCCAAGCAACAAAACTACAACTGCTTGAGTTTGTAATAAAATCTAATTTTCTTTTCATAAATTACCTATAATCTTATTTTTGATTCAGCTAATTGCTTTTTACCATAATCACTAACATTAGCTGAATCTATTAATATTTCAATATAATCATTATCTAAAACAAAATCTGTTTCAAATAAGTGAGCAGTTATTTGTGGACAAAATATCATTCTACTTTTAATACCAGAAATCATAGCTGCATCTACACTTAATCCAACTGCTTTTACTGCTTCTTTTTTTGAAGTTTTAAAGAGTTTATTATTAACCATATTCATTGCTAAATCAGCACTTTCTCTTTCATTGGTTGTCCATCTATAAGTAAAATCTTTTTTAAGAACAGGTTTCATATCTTCACCTTGAGATAGCTCAACACCAAATAAAGTATAGTATTTAAACTCATCCATTTATATGTTCCTCCATATCAAAATAAATTCTTAATGCTGGGTTTCAATCATAACCATAAAATCTTTTTGATTAAGATTGATACTTCTACCTGAATAGTCCATAGTCATTCCTATTCTACCACCTTGAATCATACCATCATTGTCACCAAAAGAAACTTCAACATAATGATCAAGCTTATTATGTATTGCTTTCTTAATTTTAATGATTTTTTCTTTTGATTCTTTTATATATTCTTTTGTATACTCAGATGATTTCCAATGAATGTTTTCTTCCGAGTCTCCCTTTAATTCGTCTATAAGAGTTTTTTCAAATTCTTTTAATTCACCTTCATACCTTTCAAGAAGATCAGTTAGTTTGAGAGGTCCAGGTAAATACCATGGGTCTTCTCTAGTTGATGATAGAATGGGATCCAATTCTCTAATAATATCCCATACATCTATATAATCTTCACCGCCACCATATTCATTATATAATTTAAATTTATCTTCATACTTAACCATCTGCCTAAAGAGATCAGTTCTTTTATCTCCTTTGAATAGAAAAACAAATCCTGTACTAGAACTATTAGTTACAAAATCGTGTTTAATTTTCATTTAACACATCCTTATGCTAGTAATAATTTTAATATTTTCCTTTTCAAACTCATTAAGAATTTTATCTTCAAACAACTCCTTAATAGAATTTTCAATAGGAAATTTATATGGATCAACCTGATCTATATCATGACTAATACCAATATAAATATGATCTGATTTAAGACCCTGTTCTTCTAAATCTCCATATTGTATATCTAATACTTGATCTCCAATATCCTCCATTATTTCAATTGGACTATCACCCACTTGGGTATTAATATTATATAGATTAGCAATTCTCATTGCATTTTCTACTGTCTGTTCTAATTTCCAACCAATAAATACAAATGCACATGAGCTGGAATTAGTTACAAAATCTAATTTTCTTTTCATCTTCTCCTCCTAATAATCATCATCAACCTTAAATGAAGAAACCACAAACCCCCAATCAGGATCTTTAATATATGAATTAGACATTAATTCTTTCATATAATCCGGAACATCTTCTTCTCCATTATGCATACTAACCCATTCATTTACTGTAAATAGATTTGGACCAACATCCACTTGAACTTCATCAATATTAGTTCCATCCCAATAACGTAAACCATTTGGATTTCTTTCTTTATAACTAATCATGAATTTATTAAATAATTCAGTAAACTCATCTAACCCCATAGTTCCATCATGTGGTCTTAATGTTAATATAAATGATGCTGATGAACTATTTGTTACAAAATCTCCCTTTACTTTCATTATCATCATCCTCTATTTTTTTAATTTTATTTTTGTATGATTGACAATTTATATTAATCATAAAACTGTCATCATTTTCTCCACCTTGTTCTATAAATTGTATCATAAAATCATTCTTACTATAAATATCTGAAAGTACTTCATATGGCTCAAATGGATATGCATTAGTTTCACCATGTTTAAGTAATGCAGAATGATTATATAATATTTCATATATAAATTCATCTTTACTATATTCTTTAGCTATCCATTCTTTAGATAAGTGTTTATCTACCATATCTTGGTTTTCTTCAATAGCTTTTTTAATATCAAAATTATCTGGAATATAAACCAAATAACTACATGACGAACTATTTGTTATAAAATCTTTTTTAAGTTTCATATTAAAATCCTTGTACTGTATATGGACAACAAGCTTTCTCTTTTGCTAAAATATATCTAAAATCATTAAAAGGTTTAGCTTTTTTCCACACTTCTTGAAGATTACCTTTTGAAATATCAGTACCATATTTATCATGATTACCAAATGAACATGGAACTAATCTTTCATCAGGAGTTATATAACAAGACATTCTTCCACCCTCACAAGTATCAGCATACATTTCTTCTAATTTAGTTAACTCTCTTGTTTGAGCAACCTTATTAATTAAACAACTATCCATACCAATTTTAAATTTAGAATCAGGTCTCTTAATTAATTCAGCAAAGATTCTTAATTGATTTTTTGTTGGTGACCAATCTAAATCTTTTCCACGACCAGCAGGTTTAAATAATAGAAATACTACTGCATTTAATTTATTTAAATCAACCATACCTTCCCAAATATCATCACCTTGTATTAACCTACATGCTAATTCAGCACTTAATTTAGAAAAGATAAAATGAATATTAGTTTTTATTTCTTTACCCATTAGTCTGTTTAAAGCATTAAATGTAAATTTATTTTTAAAAATGGGTTTAGATTCATAATAGTTTTTATATTCATATTCATTAGTTTCTTTTTCATTTTCAGGAATTATTTCCCATTCTTCATTATTAATTTCAATAGTTTTCATTATTTATTATCCTTTATAAATCTTTTTCTATAATTATCAATTTTACAATGACATTCTATACATAATGTAATACCAATATCTATTATATGTAAATCTAAATAAGTTTGAATAATTTCTTTAAAATTATCATTAGTCCATAAATCATAACTATCATAATTTAGATTATTTTTAAAAACAGACTCATTAAATATTTCTCGATGTGGAGTTAAATGATGAACTTCTAATTTTTTATTAGAATTACATTTAGTACATTTAAAACCATCTCTTTTTAATATTGGAAATTTCCAATGAGTATATAATAATCCAGATAATTGAAATTTAAATTCGTTCAGTGAAAGACCTCTTTCTTTATTAATAGGTTTTCTATTTTTATAATTAGGCACACCTTTTTTAGATTTACTACATGAAATACCATTTTGTTTAACTCTTTCATCTATTTCTTTTGTTAAACCTTTATTCCAAGCAATATAATTATTATTTTGTTTAGTATGTTTCATAGTCAATGCATTTTGTTTAACTCTTTCATCTACTTCTTTATTCAAACCTTTATTCCAAGCAGATTTTCCTGTTGTTCTATTTTTAGGACATTGTTGATGATATTTACTACAACACCATTTACCATTTTTAAAAAGATAATGAGCAGGATTCCCACAATAATAACATAAATTAGCTGTTTGTTCAATATAAATTCTATTTGTTAATACAGGATTTCTGCTCATGATAACTACCTTTTCTTTTTTCTAAGTTTTAATTTTGTCTTTTGTTCTTGATAAGTTACTGATACAGCCACAGCTCCACAATATTTTTTTGATATTTCAATTGCTTCATCTGTTAATTTAATTCCACTAGTAGTATAGTTTGGAATAATATTATTATCAACAGCATATTTTAAGATTTCTTCAAAATACTCATGTTGATTTGGATCACCTCTTCCACCAAGAGCAATTTGATTAGAATAGTCTTTAGATTGGTCTACAATTAGTTTAAACCCTTCTAAGGACATGTTCTCTTCCCACTTATTACCTTGGTAACAAAATTTACAAGCGTTGTCACAATGACCCATAATACCTACATCTAACATACTTGGATACTCAAGAGCAAATGGATCTTTATGTCCATTAATACCAGTTAAAACTTCTTCACCTGTTTTAGGATTAAATATAATTGCATACTTATCTGTTTCAACAAGTTTAACATTCTCAGGTCGATATTTAATAACATTTCCACAACTAGTTTTAATAACCTTTAATTTTTCCATTCTGTTAATTTTTCTCCTATTTGAATTGCTTTACATTTAACTGAGATTTTGATCAAAAGTTCATAATCTCCCCATGTTAATAAACGTTCATCAATTATTTGTTTATACATAAATATTGCTTCATCACATTTACGTATCTTATAAAAAATATCATCATACTTAGACTCTGGAATAATATCCTTCACATTGGATTTTTGTTGTTCATCAAAATCATTACTGATATATTTTAAGTCTTCTTCTTTTGGTATTGAAGATTTATCCTCAATAATTTTTTCTTCAGTTGGAATTAATTCTTGAGCTGTATAGTCTTTACCCCCTACAGATAGTGATAGCTTTCTATACCAATCTTCATCAAGTCTATCCCATCTGCATTTGATAGCTCTATTTTTATGATCAGTATTCCAATTATTTTTATCTTCAATTGTTAAAGTAATATCATTATTAGTTTTAATAATATTAGCTATATCCATAAAAGGAGTAGAATTTTCTTTTGGAGCTATATCTCTTCTGCCTACAGCTTCTCTTATTGATATTAATTCTTTTTCATACCATTCTTTTTCAACAGCATCATACATAGTTTTTTCTTGTATTGTCATTTTTTGAAACACTGCCGCTGTCGCTGCTTCACTTTCAATATATATAAGACCTCCAATTATAAAAGAAATTATTAGAACACAAATAGCTAAAATAAATGTTAGATGATAATTTTTCATTATTTTTCCTATATACATTTATTAATATCAAATATTGTTTTAATTCTTATGTTAGCACGATTTATCACTGGTGGTGCTATTTCTTCTACCCAAAGACTTCTGTATGTATCTATAGTATTATCAGATCTTTCTTTCGTATGCTCAGTGATAACAAAAGGAACTTTCTTTTTATAAAAATCTGCAGACCAACTCAAAAAGATTTTCCAATCCTTTACAGATCCAGTATTAATTGTTATAAAAGCCATAACTACTTTACCATCAAGGTTATCCTGTAAATTTTTATCTTTAATGTTTTTATAATCCAATCCTATATTCATATTTTTATCCCTTTACATTAATAAATGGTTTAACATAATCAACCACATCAATCACAATTCCTTCTTGAGCTTTAATAACTTTTTTAAGATTCTTATATGCTCCATGAGACTCATCTATTGTTGACTTATCAACTTTAGCTATAATTCCTTCCATCCAATGTTTATGATCACTAAGTTTAATCATTTTCTTTGCTTTTGTTCTACTCATTTTACGACCTGCTCCATGAGAAGCTGAGCAAAGAAATTCTTCATTACCAAGACCTTTAGTAATATATACTCCTGACTTCATTGTTCCAGGAATTACACCAAGAGTTCCTTTCTCTGCTGGAGTTGCTCCTTTTCTATGAAGGACTCCATCATCTCTAACAATTGCATGATTATGATTTTCATTAATAACACCATGAAGAAAATCTTCAATCTGTAATCCTTTATAACCAAGAACTTTAAGAACATCTGTCATCATAAACATTCTATTATATAAAGCATAATTCAAAGCAAAGTCTAAATCTTCTTTATATGCTTTACCCATATCACTATCTAATCTAAAGAATCCATTAGGTAAATCCTTATCTTCTATTTTAGATTTATTCATATAATATTGTGCAATTGAATGTCCTATATTTCTTGAACCAGAATGAATAGTAGCAACTATAAATCCATCCTCATTCTCACCAAGTTCAATAAAATGATTGCCTGATCCTAAACTAGATAATTGTATATATAATTTGGAATTAACCTTTTTATTTAAATCTTTATTACCAGATGCAGATTTAAATTCATCATATGGTAATGGGTATTTTCTACCAATACCTAATCCAACAGGTACTACTTTATATATTTCATTAAATATTTTTTCTCTTTTTCTCCGATTAAATGTATTTGCTGGAGTATCAGTTACTACACAACACATACCGCAATTATGCACAAATATTCCAGCTGAAATAGCAAAATTATGATATGTATTGACAGTTAAACAATATACATCTTCAGTATAATCAAGTTCTATTATTTCTTTTATTTTATGATTACTACTAAATCGATCATCTTTTATATATTCATCAAAATTATTATAACCTAATTCTTTAATAATCTTTAAAGATTTATTATATAAAGGATAATTATAAAATTGTTTTCTAGTAATTTCATAATTTTCTTTTGTTATTTTTTTAAAATTTTTAATACATTTGTTTAAAAGTTTATTAATTCTACCTAACTTTTGTTGAATAATTAATTGTTTGTTTGAATTATTTTTAGAAAAGAATTTACCTCCTCTAATACCATTTTGAGTAACAATTTCTTTAAAATATTCTGGATTATTACTCATATATTCTTTAATATTTTTAATTGCTATATTTTTTTTTATTGGTTTAAATTTTGGATCAAAGAAATATCCTCTTTCTAAAATAGTTTTTCTTTTCTTTTCCTTAAAATCATCAGTTGCAAAATAATTTCTATCAAGTCCATGTAATTTACAATGTTCTATTTTATCAATAAACTGTAGATTATAAGGAAAGTTGTTTAATTTATTTTTATCTTTATGATGAATTTGTATACTATTTTTAAAATTAGGAATATCCCCCAATAAACCAGATTCAGCAACTATCCATGAAGTTGGTCTAATTTTACTTGTTCCATGTACTCCTAGATATTCATAACCGTCTCTATCTAAATATCTATGAAATGGAAATATAGAATTTTTATTATTTAAATCATAAACTTTAGTATAAGATATAGCATTAATATTTAATAATTCATGGTCTGGAGTGCATATAAATTCTTTATCATTATCTAATATTACTTTAACTAGTTTTGCATTTTTTCTTGTAAGTTTAACTTCATCAGCAATTCCTATTTTATGATCGCCATTTTCATCAATAGAATATACAGGAAAGTTTTTAATTTTTTTATCATATAATTCTTTTAATAAATAGTCTTTTCCATCAAGTAATGGTATTTTTGTTGATCCTATGAAGCAACCAATATCATAACCAACATACTCAGGAGATATAACATTATCAAGTAGTGCAACTCCGCCAATTGGTAATGTATAACCCATATGAACATCAGGCATAATAGCTAAAACTTTTAGAAAATCCAATTCTAAGTTAGCATATATTTGTGTCTGAGCTGACTGCTCAATTTCATGTATTGGAATTAAACTTTTTAATTTTTCTAAACTAGCCATTATTTATTTCTCCCATGTCCTGGCAACATTCGTTCAAAAGTATAATGTTGCAATCCTTTAATATTATTGTTATGTTTAGAAATAATATCTTGGTTAATTTTAATGTTTTTCTTATGTTTGTCAATTATTTGAATACCCAGATCTACATCTGTATGACCATATCTTTCAGGAAATTCTGATACAGCTTGTAAACATTCATCATGGTAAAATATTCTTTTTCCTATATCAGAATTATAAATACCATAACCATGAACTGAACTTAATATCCCTCCTTTATTTTTACAAAAGCAACATTTTAATTTTCCAATTATAAAAGCCATTTTATTACTCCTTTACTTTGACTAATTCATACCCTTCTGCATTAAATATTTTATTAAGTTTTGAAGTGCCCAGATCTTCTCATATTCGATAGATCATATTTTCTACCTGTTGTGGAGATGTCTCAATTTCCATTTTTAATGCAACGCTTGTTGTTGATTCACAACTTCCATATAATTTAAGAATCCGTTCTACTTCTATTTTCATTATACTTCCACTGGCGGTGTTAAAACTTCTTTTTTCTTTGGTGATTTACCCATTGCTTGTAATAAAGCATTTTCAAATGTTCTAAATGTTTTTTGATAAAAAGATTCTTTATCAAATATACACCAACCTTTATCATTTCCAAGCTGTTCAACCCATTTTATATGAATAGAATCATCTAATATATAAAGATCAGGATTACTTCTTTCTATAGTATGTTTCATTATTCTTCTTCCTTTTTTGGAATCTCTACTGGAAAATTTCCTACTATTGTTCCACAGTTTCGGCAGTAATCAAAATCTAAATAATCATTAGCACCAATGTTTATACCTTTTGGCACATATCCTTCATGATCAGTTCCATCAGGATACATAATATAACATAAATCATTACATTTACCACTCACTCTTATCACTTCTCGTTTTTCACAACATCTCATTTTTTTAATCCTTTCTATTTTAAATGATATTTTCGTTCCTGTCGCATAAAATCTTTTTTAACTTCTTTCCAAACTCGTTCTTTAGATTCTGTTTTAGAAACAATTACACAACCACCCTTTTTATGTTTATAAATTTCATGTCTACTTTGTCGGTATAAAAACCAACCTCGTTCTTTAGCCTCTTTTATAACCTTTGCTTTTTCTTTTTGCATTTTTTTATCTTCTCATGCATGCTCTAATACAATTGATTGACAAAAGGGTTTTAAATACATATCAAAATAGATTTCTCTATCCACATCTTCAGCATCTAAAACCTTTATCATGTTTTTTGAAATTTGTGTTTCTCCATAACCTTTAAAAAATATGCTAAATTGTTTCTTTCCTACTGGAATACAATACAACCTAACATTGGAACTAGTCATTATTTCATCTTTAATATCTTGCAATCCTTTGAATATTGCAATTTTATTAGCAAAATTTAAACTCAATAGCTTCTTAAACATATTATCCATCTCAGGATATCTATGAGAAACTCCTTTAATGTCAGTCTTATCATATGTTTTTGCTAAATATTTTTGTCTATCAAATGCAATTAACATATACTCATAATATGCTTGCATATCTATTGGGATATAAGCATCAGTCGTTTCTGTTAATCGTCTTGTCGTAATGATCCCATCATAAGCATTTAAAATCAATTCTTCTGGTTGAATATTATTACGTTTGATATATTCATTTATGATTGAAATAGTGGAAGTTCTCAAAACTGTTGTTAATCTTGGATTTTCTTTCATCAACAAACCTATTTGAGTATTTCTTTTAAGTTTATCGTCCTTGTTAATCAATGACAAATCAAACCCAAGCTGATCTAAGATCGTGTAATGACAAGCTGATATATCATAGAGATATACATCTTTTAAAAATAGTTTACATGTTTTGTTGATATCCATTGTTTATCCTTATAGAATTAAATGTTTTTATTAATATAATTAAAACCACTTAAAACTCTAGATTTTGTTCCTTGTTCTTTTCCAACTATATTTTCAATCCAATCGAGTTTTCCATCTCCTTTACATTTACGACATGTATGATTCATATCGATTGTAATATATGTTCCTCCACTATCCCTAAATATTTTAGGTTTTTTAGCTAATCCATTACCTTCACATTTATCGCATTTAACTTCTCCTTTCTTTAATTTTTTCATGACGTATAATTTCCAATTATATTACCTAAATTGTGGTTTATCTTCATTCCATAATTCATTTTAAAATCAAATTTTACTTTCTTCTTACCAGTTATATTTTCAATCTAATCAAGTTTACCTGTTCCTTTACAATATGAACAATCCATATAAACTCTATAATCTGCTTGATTACCAGATCCTTTACATTTTGGACATAATAATTCACCTTTTTTTAATTCCATAATCACCTCAACCTTGAAAATTCTAATAATTGATCATGTAGTAATTCATTTGGTTTTTTACCTACTACAGCTTCTATCCAATCAAGACCACCCTTACCATGACACTTTAAACAAGTTCTTGAGTATCCCATTACATATGGAGTTCCAGAAGGATAGTTCATAGTAACTGAATATTCATCTTTTTGATAACCTGAACCATTACATTTATCACATATCGTATCAGACTTCTTCATAAGGACCCCACTGTGTTGTTGGATGAGATTGTAATTTAAGTTGAAAATCCATTTGGTCTATTATCTTTTTACTAACAACATTTTCAATCCAATCTAATTCCCCTTCACCATGACATATCAAACACATTTTAGTTGTCATCCATATCATTCCATTGTCAACTGCTTTAAGTTCTACTCTTTTATCCACTACACCTTTGCCATTACAATTATCGCATATCATTTTCCCTCCAAATGGCTGCGATAAATTAATACCGCAGCCATTTTTAGATTTAAGCTATTAACCAAATCAAGATATCATCAATTTGTAATAGATGATTAATATCTCTTATGCTAGATTGTTTATCAAGCAACCATGTTATAGCTGATTGTTTATCAGTAATTTGATCCAATTCTTTCTGAACCTGTTTATATTGAATTTGCAACCCTTCTAGATCTAATGAAGAAAGAATGTTAGAGGTAATGTATTGTCTATTTGGATAACCAATAGTAACATTAGTATCTCTTTTTTTAACTTTCATTCTTTTATATGGAATTAATTGACCATTAATAGGACAACAGAATATAATAATTAACCCTGTTTTAATTCCGTAGCATTTTAAAACTATATCTTCATTAAAAGAATACATAATTTGAAAACCATTTCCATAAATATCCATATCATAACCAGGAATATCTAACACAGGAAACACATTAGCATCTTTAATTAACTCCAAGTGTCTTACTGGATGATTGTCTTCATCAATCTCTCCTTTAGGATCAAGGACGGAACATACAAGACGTTCATCAGTTTTAACTCCTCTAACTTGGATTTTTAATCTATTAATTCTATCAAGATTTTCATTGTTTTCCTCAAACCAATCAGACAACATAATAACATCAATTACTGCTTCATTCTCTGGAGTTGGTTCAAGAAATAATGTTTGTTCAATAGAGGGTGTTTCTTGAATATTATCATCTTCATTTTCATGAGATTCAAAATCAGTCGCAGGAGTTTTAGCCCCTACTTGCTCATTTTGAATTATTTGAGCTAGATTGTCATTCATAAAAATTACACCTCCTTAATATACTCCCTTATGTGGTTCACATGAGAATCTATGTTGTCCTTTATTAATATAAATTACTTTATATTCATGACCATGAAACATAAATTTTTCACCCATCTCAGGTAAAGGAATATCTTTTTTATTAACTTCTTTTTTAACTTCTGGAATATCATCAACAATAGAAACTTTTTCTTCATTCTCTATAGTTAAATCTCCAGTTGCCACTAATTCTGGTATTTCAATACCAATTTTATCAGCAGCATCTTTAATTGGTTTTAAATGATCTACTTTATCACTTTCTGCTATTACAGTTCCTTCATCTTTATTCTCTTCCAATATTATTTCCTCCTGTATTAATATTCCATTTATCTTTTATACCATCTTCTCTCCAATGATTAGGGTCAATATCAGTGAATGCTTCTAATGCTGCACCTGAAAGAGCATGTACTTTAATTAATTCTTCATAAGCTCCAACAGGTACAGTTGATACTTTATGTCCATGATCATTTTCTTTAGCTGATATTAACCAATCTGGTAATTCATGACTCCATTTAGAAACATATGCTTTTTTAGCTTTCTCTAAATAGGTTTCAATTATGAGCATCAAACTAGCAACATTCAAAGCTGGATCAATTGAATAATCTCCAAATATAGTTTCTTCATATTGTCTTTCTTTTTTATAAAGCTTCAAGATTGTTTCTCTATTCATTTTCCTCCTCCAAATCTATAATTGCTATTGGAGTAATACCAAGATTCAGTTCAGATTCATTCTCAATACCATGAAATTCAAGAAATGCACCTTTAGCATCCTCACATAAATCATCAAACCATATTTCAAAAGTTTTCATATACCTCCCACGAAATCCTTAGCCATAATTTCAGCTTTAGTTTTTATTCTCTTTCTGATTGAAACTGAGAATTCTCCAACACCTGGTTGCATTAATTTAATTCTGTCCCATTTAATTTTCTTTTTTGGAAAATTGAAATCTCTTTCCCATGTAGTACCGCCTGATAACCAAGCCGGCATCTTTTCTCCGCCTTCTTTTTTCTGTCCATACTTATAGAAAGCGTATTCAGTGATTCTAGTAGAAAATTTAAGATTTGGGATAATTGTATTATTCCATTTTCTTCTTTGTTCGGTCAATGCAATTAAATTTTCTTGAGTGCTTTCAAGTTGAGCATACACAGTGCTATTATCTGGTACATCAATTTCAACTTCCATAGCTTCAAACTTAACAGATTTACCTTCTGCCTTGGTTGATTTTGGCCAAACTTTCTTTATACCTTCTCCAGTTTCAGGATATTTAATCCCGTCAGCAAGTATCCTCTTTATTTGTTTGAAGTTATCAGCAGCTTGCTCAGTCAATCTATCAATCAAAGCTTTGGTAATAAAGTAATGTTGTCCATAAATACTAATCCATCTGTTTGGATGAACAAAATGTTTGAAAACAACTCTGTTATTTGTCCAAATTTCATTTTCAGAAAGAAACTTGTTCTCTTTAACAGAAGGATCCCAACCAATTGAATCCCAACCATCATACCAGTTTCCATCTGGAGTTGTCAAAGAGAAAGTTCTGAAATCACCAACCGACTCAGAAGTCATCACGTTCATATCCATCATCTTCAGTCCGAAACTGAAAACATCTTTGTTTGCAACTAGATTAAGAATCTTTCCATGACGATTTTTTGAGGATGAGATTCTTTCTCCTTCTCTTATAGTCTTTGGCCGCATTGATTTATAACGAGGAATATTAAGAACTGCACCTCTCTCTGCTAATGCTGTAAGAAAACAAGCAAGATCCAAATCTGTTCCTTCAAACACTCCATCAATCAATGCAGGTCCAGGTTTACGGTTATACATATCGTATGTCCAATAATCTTGTACTACTTTAATTACATCATCTAAAGGTAATGTTCTATCCTGAATAAATTGCATAGTATGATTTTTAAGAATGTTTCTCAGGGTTTTTGCTACATGTTTCTTTTCTCTAGCCATTTTTTTTCTCCTTAAATTTGTTTACTAAGATTGGATAAATTATGACAACATATATGTTGTAGGTGTCCTTTTAATTCACCGCTAGTTATTAAGACTACTGCATAATAGTCTTTAAATGTTCCATTCAACTTTTCTTTAATAATTCTATATCGTTCTAGAATTACTCCGTATTTTCCTCTTATTTTTTTTCTAAATGTACAACTATCAAATCTAATAATATCTCCTCTTCTTAATCTTAATCTGTCACTATCCACTTTTTGATAAGTTGCTTGATATTCATATTTATTATTTTCATATTTATTATTTTTACGATCAAATTTATAATAATAATAAGGACATGAAGCAATCTTTTTTATAGTTTTACCTAGTGGGAGCCCATAATCCTTCTTCCGTAGAGATAATTTAACGTGCTTCAAAATTCATCCTTTTAAAATGTTTTAAATATAATTTTTCAAATTCTTGTTTAAATGCTTCATTAAAAAATTCTACTTCTGTTTCTTGATTGAATAAATTATATAACATATTTAAACCATCATTAATACTTCTAATTCTATTATTTTCAAAACCATTTTTAATTAATTTTAGTTCACCTTCTTGATTCATCCCAAAAACAACATCACATTCTGACAATGTTTGTAATGCATCATTTATGTTCATTATACACCAACCTTAAAACTTTCAATTCTATCTAAAACAAAACCCTTTGTCATAATAGAATTATCTGGCCAATCAAATTCTTTAACCAATTCTTTATAGTGGTCGAAATCTGTATGAATAAACCCAAAATCTAAATTATCTATTTCAAACTTAGTTCTCCCTGTTTTAGATAATTTTTTAACCATATTATTTCCTTTCTATATAAAGGACTATCCAATTAAGAATAGTCCCCTAAATATATTAATTACTAAGCTTTGCTTTACTTCATTATTCCATGGTTAACTAATACACCATACATAGCTTTTTCTAAATCTCTTTTAATAGGAATATTCATCATTGCTGATGGAGTTAATTCATATGTTAAATCAAGATTTAAATAAGATTGAACTAATAAACCTATAGCTGCTGGTAATGTACAATGATCTTTTGGAACTCCAAACCTATTTTTAATAACATTAATGCCATTATTTGAAACAGAAACCATTATATGTGCTTGATGCATTTTTTCTGTTATAGATAGTCTTTTAAATCTACCTGGATTTACTGGTGCCACAAATCCTCCTATAAGAAAAACTTATAATCAAATCCATTTTCAACACCTTTCCAATTAGAAGCAATAGCTTCTGAAGTATGAATTGATTCTTCATGTGTGCATTTAACTATCCAATCAACAACTGGCATGATATCTAATTCAACACTTATTTGTCTAATTGCATCCTCAACAAATATTGGATTTTCTGCCGCAATACGAGCGATCTCTTGTTCATCTACCCGTTTGATAATAGGGTATACTGTTGTTTTAATTGCTCGTTCAACGGACTCTATAATGTCCTCCAACCAAATATAAGAGTCTTTCATACCTTCTATCATAATATTAGCATAAGATCTTTGAGCATGTGGAAAACCATTCATACCTTTTTCTCTTAGATCTTTTGATAACTCAGCGCTACATGGACAATAGCTAGCATATTGGATAGTTGCACCTTGAAAGAATTTAAAGTCATCTCCTCTCATCTGTCCTTCAAATCTACATTTATGATATATTGGAAATTCATTATCTGATAATATTGATTTTTTAACTATTGGATAAAGAAAATCAAACCTCATATAACTTTCTGTGGATTCAACATTTTTCATTAAATCAATTAAAATTTGTTTTATTAAAACCTTCTTTAAAGGAAGATCTAAATATTTTTTCAATGTTCTGATTAATCTGGACATTGAAATTCCTTTTACATTAGGTTCTAAATTCGTGCGCATAGAAACATTAGCAACCATTGATTTCATTCCGCCATACTTAGATTCTAAACTAAATGGAACTTGAACATTACCAACCCCAACCTCTCGGATAGGAATTTGAATTTTTGGGAATGTGCCTTGTATATCAGGCAGTATATCTGTCATTTATTTATTTCCTTTGTCATTAATAGTTATAAATTTATCAAATAGTTTATCCTTAACTACCAATAATTCTGCTAAATTATTATCCATATCTCGCATTTTATCAATTGGAATTTGATTTTCCCTTCTATTTTCACATATATTGAATGGAGTATTAATATATACACCAACTATAGAGTATCCATATTCTTCAGCTAATTTTTTCCATTTCTCTACAATATATATTTGACAACACGTAGAATCAATAATTATTGGAAGACCTCTTTCCATCAATGCTCTTGCTTGAACATCAACTACCATATATACAACTGGTTCAGTTTTTGGATTATAAGTACTACCAAGTGCTAGTCTTATATCATCAAGACATAGCACCTGATTTCTCTTTGCTAAATTTTTATTAACAAAAGTACTTTTTCCACAACCAGGAATACCTATCATTAAGGCTATCCGTTTCATTCATATCTCCTTATCTTTTAAGACCTAACGCAGTTAAATTAGCATTAAGAAGTTTAACTGATTCCGGCACTACAGAATCTTCTTCATCCTCAACTTTTCCTAAATCTGAATCTAATGCATCTCTTATAAATTTATTTTTTAAATCAATACAGTCAGACTTAGTTGTTAAAAATTCTCTTAAATTTAAGTTAGCATCATGACCAATTAAAGCAGCTGTTTCCATTTCTCCACATCTTTGACCACCCTTATTTTTACGACCAGCTAAAGGTTGTAAAGTCTTTCTAGCATATGAACCAATACCTCTTGCCGCTAACCTGGTCTCAGAGATATGAACCATCTTAAAAAAATATTCATATCCACATGCTATTTGTTGATTAATCATTTGATTAGATTGAGGATCAAAAACATCATATTTAAATTTAGTTTCTGTATACTTTAATGCTTCTCTAATCTTAGCCATATTAACAGATTCAAATGGAGGTTGAATAATTGAAAGATCATCAATCCATTTATCATCAATTACATCTGGCAAATCATTTACAAATTGTTCATAATACCAGCCTTCTTCAGTTTTATCAACTATAGCAATATATCCAGCAACATAATCTTTAACTAAAGCTTGAATTTGAGTGTCATTAAAATCTTTTAAAGATGGAATATCTTTATTGATAATTCTTTTCATATATTGTTTAAGATCATATAAAGACATACTTAAATGTAATTCAAACAACTGACCAATATTCATCCTTGAAATAGTTCCTAAAGGATTAACAATAATATCAGCATGTCTTCCATCTGGTAACATAGGCATTTTTTCATGCTCAATTATTGTAGAAATAACACCTTTATTTCCATGTCTATTTCCAACCTTATCCCCAATCTGTATTGGTCTAAAAAAGATTCCAATTAACTCTACTCTAATTCCTGGTATTTCTTCTCCTTTCATTTTAAATTTACCAACATTACTAAACAAGTCTAAATTATTTTGTTTAATAAAAGGTTTAACTTGTTCTTTCTCAAGATTTTCTTCAATGATAATTTTAATTTTTAATTCATTATCTTCTTGAGATTTAATTATACTTTTAATCCATTCATCATACTCAGGGATACTACTGCTCCATTGATTAACATAAATATTAACTTCAGTTATAATAACATCTTGTTTGGAAATCTTTTCTTGTTCTTCTTTAAATATATCAAAGAAATCCATTTGTTGACTTGGGAATTCTTTTAAAATTGCATATGGTTGTCCTTTAGCAATTCTATCTCCTACATTTGGTATTGGTTTATAATCACCAGAGTTATCTAATGTTAACAACACTTTAGATATTGGAATATCATAAGACATATCTTCAAAATGCACAGAAGTAAATAATCCTTCTTTCTGCACTCTATCAGATATAATAATTCCATCCTCATAGTTATAACCATAATAAACCATCACACAAGTTAAAAGGTTTTTGCCAATATTAATACTACCATCCTTACAAAAATTACTTTCAGCAAGGATATCTCCAGCATTAAATGTATCACCCTGTTTAACATATATATTAAATACATCAAGATTTGAAATATAGATTTTTCTGTATGCAACATTAAAGATTTCAATTGTTTTATCATCATACAGAGCGATTATATAATTATTATCAAGATGTATAACTTTTCCTGATTTTTTAGCAATTTTTACAAACTGTGTATATTTAGTATATAGATTTTCACAACCAGATTTAATCATTGGTTGATCAAAATTTTGTAACATAATTGCTTGTCTTGTCTGTGAAGACGCCATTTGCAACCTGGTTTGATCATCATGTTCAAGAAATGGAACTAATGATACAGGTATTGAAATAGGCTGTTTTTTTAAATAATGTTCATTAAACCTTCCATTAGCATCTAAAGGAACATTAGGTATAAGATTTTGAAGCACTCCACAGTTATCTCTATCTGGTGTGTCAACAGGACATAACCTCCCAAACATGGAAGGCATGATATCCCTTAAATGCTCAGGTACATTTTGTCTATTAAATCCACCAGGTCCAACCAAACTTGTTCTGCTTAATTTTGTTAATTCATCAATTGGATTAATAGCAAAGTCAAATTGAACAATATCTGAAACATTACACTCAGATACTATTTGTGCTGAATTAACATTAAACTTTGGTTGTCTTGCTGTTCTATTTGACATACACATATCAAATATTGCTTTGGATACTTTTGCTAACACTACATATTCAAAACATCTAATTCTTTTATTTGTTAAGTCAGTATCATCAAGATCTCCACCATTCAACACATGAACAATTTCTTCAATGATACTATCCTTTTCAAAAAACTCAGCAGATATTGGATCAACTTTTAAAATTAAATCCAAAGAATATATAATATCTTCTCCTTTAACTTTTGCATTAAATTTTGAATAATTTCTTCCAATTTCTTTAATGATATCATCTTGAGTTAAACCTCTTGATTCATCATAAAAACATTTTAAATCATATATTAATTTATCATATAGAGTTGATTCAAGAGTCATAATAGGAGTATCAACCATATCTGATAAACCAAATCTATCATTGGTTTCATCAATTCCATAATATCCAAATATAATTAAAAACAATGGAACTTTTCTTCCTAACAAACTAATGTAAATATATGGTGCTTCCTTCTGAGGAAATATCATCAAGGTTGCAACATTTGTTCTTATTTTAATACTTTTTCCTCTTGTAACAACAGGAATATCAAATAGCTGAAACAAAGGTATTTTTTGTCTCCCATTTATAACAATATAATTATCATTAACTAATGTGGGTATTTGCATTGTTAAGTCAATTTTAGATGTACCTTTCATAAATCTAATAATTAGATTTTTCTTTATGGTTTTATTTATTTCTCCATTAGAAAATCTAGGCTCCTTTAATCTATATTCAATTAGATCAAATCCTAATTCTTCTGCTGGGATCAGTATTTTCCTTATATTTTCCAAAAGAGCAGCATACTCTTGTTGTCTAATATTGAAAATATGATTATTAGTATCGCCAACCTTATATATTGGATTTTCTATAGTCAAAATGTTTTCTCCTTAAAATTATATTTTATATCGTTGATATAAAATAGCTTTATACCAAGATTTGTGCCACATTCTTTCATAATTAGCTATTACATTACATGAATTACATAATGTAATTAGATTATTTCTTTCACAATTTTCTTTGTTATAATCAATATGATGTATAACAATTATATTACTTTTTTTATTACAACATGGATTTAAACAACTATAATTATCTCTAAACTTAATAGATTCTTTAAAATCCATATTTGACCATAATTCACAATAAGGTAAATTTTGTATTCCGCCTTTCCAATTTGGATTGCCAGACCCACTTAAATTAATTGATTGTTGGATATATTGACATTCTGGACATTCAGCACCAGCTGTAAATATATCCCATCTCATATTAAAAACATGTCCAAATATACATTGAAGTTTAATTTTACCAATGCAAGGTGAATATTCTTTAGTAAAACATTTATAACCTCTTTTTTTAGAAAATTGTTTAACCTTTTCAATATTCCAGTAAGTTATATTATTACACTCAGGGCAACTCCCTCCTGTATTTAAATTATTATAATTAGTAATATAATTATGTCCATTTTTACATTTTAAAATTAATTTAGATAATTCATTTTTATATTTACCGCTAATCCATTCATAACCTTTTGATTCTAAAAAAGTTTTAACATCTATATCACTTCTTCTATGATGTTGATTAGGGCATTTTTGTCTATTATACTCACATGTCCATTTTGGGTTTCCTTTCCTGGGTGGATATTTAGCTTCTTTACCACACCCATACTCACATTTCATTTATATTTCCTCACCGCATAAGATTTTATCCATAACACCATGATATAATCCTGAGTCAAGAATACCTCTAATTATATGTTTCTTTGGATTTGAAAATGCTAAACCCATTAACCAACTTTCATTGCTAGGAACTGTCTGCACGCTCAAATACTTTGGAACATTATTTTGTCTATTTTTAATTAATCTCCATTTTTTATTATTAAACCACATTAACTGAGATACAACACATTCAAAATGTACATGATGTATTGTTCTACTAGTATTATAACAAGTATATAATTGAGAAACTAAGTTTTCTGGTGTAGTTCCTTTTGGAAATTTATGAAGAAGTTTAGATACTGTTGATAAATCAGCTACAATATCTTGTTGTTTCATTTCTTTATCATCTGATCCATCCTCATTTTTATGAAGAACAGCAACACCAGATGTATGGAACGTGCGCAGAACTAATTGAGTATTACATTCACCCAAGCTTTGAGCTGCTATAACACCTACAAATTTACTATCCAACATTTTATGTAACTCACCATAACAAGTAGTACAAACTTTTGGATTCTTACAATATATTGGACTTCTAACATTAACTACTTCTCCTACATAACCAAGATAATTATACTCAGTCATTTTAATAAGAGAACCATTTTCCATAAACCATTTGCCAATTAATAGTTTAGCTTTTTTCTCATTATCAACATATACTTGTAATAGATCAGTGGTACCACAATCTTCTACATCCTTATCAATTTGAAGATTAGCGCAAGTAAATATTAATTTTCTAGATAGATATCCAGATGTTCCAGTATTTAAAGCAACATCAAGTAATCCTTTTCTACTACCATAAGTTGAATTAAAAAATTCCTTTGGAGTAAGACCATTTATAAAACTATGTTTAATAGGTTCTTCAATAATTTGTCCTCTAAAGTTTGAAATAAAACCTCTAGTCAAAACTATTTGTCTAACCTGATCCCAACTGCCTCTAGCTCCAGATTCAACCATATAAGCATAATTAAAATTATTTCTAAGGTATTGAGTAGTTTCTTCCTTAGATACCATATCCAATTGCTCTCTGATATTATCACTTTCATATAAGGAATCTCTTTTTTCAAGACATCCATCAATAAAACATTCATCCAATGATAATGTAGCTCCAAATAATGTTGAATATTTAAACCCTAAAAATTTAACTTTGTCCAATACTTCAGCAGTAATTTCATTTGAATATCTATTATTAACATCTGTCAGATAGTATTTAATTTCTTTACTACCAATTTCTTTGTCAATTACTGGGTAATCTTCTGGAAAACAATCATTTAGTAATTTACGATCTGCTTTAATTATCTTACCTTTACATTCAATATCATTTTGTAAATTATCAAATATTTTATGTGTAACAGCATATATTCCTAAAATAATATCTTGACTTGGAGTTGTTGATAAACTACCATTAGAAGGATTAGTAAGATTTCTTATAACAAGCAATCTATCTAATATTTCTTGTTTAGTCTCTTCACTAATTGGAACATATACAGCCATTTGATCTCCATCAAAATCTGCATTAAATGGAGGGCAAGATAATGGATGAATCTTTATAACTTTGTCTAAATTAACTTTTGTTTTATATCCAAGAAGACTCAACCTATGTAATGAAGGTTGTCTGTTTAATAAACACACTTCATCTTTAGCTATTTCTTCACAAGTATTAAATAAAACTGGATTATTAATTTCAATGCACTTATCAATAAAATCAATAGCATTGTTAATCTTTTTAAATCTACCCAGCTCAATAATTTTCTTTGCTATTTTTAACTTAAATAACTCAAGAAACATTAGATAAGGAAGAGAACAATATTCCATACTCAATGTAGGATCTGGAACAATTACTGCTCTACCAGAGAAATCAATTCTTTTTCCTAAAATATTTCCACGAATTAACCCTTCTTTCTTAGACATTTTCTCAAGAATATATGCATATAATTCATTAACATCTTTTTGTAATTGTCTATAATAGTTATAAAATAAATTTCTATCAACTCTCGCATCAACAATTGTTTCTCTCATTGCTTCTTTTTTAGTTAATATTTGAGTATAATATCTATTAATTTTATCAGATGATACTTGACCTTTTTTACTAATCTTTTTTGAAGCTGGTCTTAAATCAGGCGGAAGAACAATAACCTGATTTATTATTAATTGATCAATATTTTCTTTTATAATATCCCAAATTGTATCTCCAATTGAAATTTGAGTATCAGCTAAATCTTCAACTAATACTCTAATAGCTTCAGTACCAACCAAAGAATTTCTATCTATATTTTCTGGATCTTGTTTTGTAACTTCCCACCCTTCACTTCCATCTTCATATTCTTCATGAGTTAAAATACTATTTTCATCTTTCATTAATTTATCTATTGCTTCCTTAATCTTACGACCTCCCAAATCAACCAATAGATCATAAAATAAAGGATTAACAACTCCAATTGGAAGTAATATCTTAGCAAATCTTTTTCTTCTAACATTGCTATTAACAACATCAACTCCACAAGTAACGCATGTACCACCAGAACCTGAAATTCCATAATAAGTTCCGCATTGACAAGTATAATTCTTTTCTGGTCCAAATATCTGCTCAGAAAACAACCCTTCCGGATGGGGTTGTTTTTTATTTAGATGTTTGGTTGTTGTGATTTCTTTTAAGTCCTCACAAAATTCTTCAAAATTTAATAATGTAGGCATTATTATTCCTTTTCTTTAAAGTTTTTAATTACAAATTCTGCTAAAGCAACTAAATGTTTCTTAATCTCCTTTGATATTTTTTTATTAAAATCTGGCATTAATTTTAACATTATTTTACTAACCAAATCTTCTATTTCATTTTGTTGAACATAAGAACCATTATGTATAGATTCTACTTGCTGTTCGAGTTCACTCATATCAATATTACTTTCTACAATATTTGCAAAATCATTCGCTATATCTTCAACCTCAACAAGTCTTTTATTGATTTGTTTTACATTTTTTTCAATACCAATCAATACATCTCTCTGAATATCAAACGCTTCAACGATTTTTGATTTGACTAGTTGTTTATCAATTAATTTTATAAATTCTTTTTTCACTTCTTCACTAAACATATCACTCATTTAAGCCCCTCCTGTTTCTGGTAACAATTCAATATAAACTTCATCATAGTTTAATTCATTTAATCTTAAAGTATATGATTCATAGTTTAAGTTTAAATTTCTGGTTATTTCACTAATCTTTGTTACTGCAGTATTAAAAGATGTAATTTCATATTTTTTAAATTTTTGAATAACTTGACCATCCTTATCCTGTCCAACTATCAATATTAAATCTTTAGTTGTATTAGCTTTAACAATAGAAGGTAAACATTCATAGAAATTTTTAATCTTTTCATCCCCTTTACAATAATCAATTACCATATCAGGTTTGCTATCAAATTCTTTAATAGATTTTAAAATTTCTTTGTTTGCAGAGTTAATTGGTATTTGGTGAGTTATTTGTTTCCTTATTAAATCTTTTATCTCATCACTGTAAATCATTTGTGTAGCAATTATAGAAGCAGCTGCTAAATCTATATTTCGTAAATTGTGTATATATCTTCCATTAGATTGCCTACTAACTTTAATATTTTTCTTAGAATCAATAATTAACATATTAAAAGAAATATATAATCTAACATCAATGTTATTATTTCTAGAACATATAATATCACGACAATCCACAACTAAATCTACATTTGGTGTTACTACTTTATTATCAATATATTCAATTGGGTGAGTTATTATATTTAATTCATCACTATTATGTTTGATAATATTTTTTAATGCCTCAACTTTAAATTTACCAATATCATTCTTTCTATAAATAGATCTACCTATATTTCTATCTTCTACTATATCAGGATCAATTAGTATCAAAGATTGTAAACCGTCCATTCTAGAAATATTCTCAGCGAAGAATCCTCCAAGGGATCCTAATCCAATTATTACAATACTTTTATACATATCATTTCTTAAATCCTTTTATATATTAGTTTAAAACTTAAATCAAGCGATTTTATATCCATAACCTATTATGGAAGATATTGCTGTTGAATAATCCATAGGAATAAATGGTTTTATAATTTTAAATTCTTTTAACTCTCCATTTTCAACCATTTGTTTTCCAATATCATCCATAGTATTTAATAAAGATTTAATTTCTTTCATAAATGTGTAAGCTTTACCATATATTTCAATATTAATATTTTTATATGGATGATGAAAAACATTTGATATGTGTTGATTACATATAGGAGAAATGATTTTATATAATTTATCAATATAACACGTTACACGATTTGCTACTCTTTTATATTCATTAACATTTGGAATATGATTAATATATTCTATTAATACTTTTAATAATTCCTCAAAATTATGTTTTGGAATATGTTTACTAATATGATAAATAGTATTCTTCCATCTTTCATCAATCTCATTTTTATCTATTTTAAATAATTTAACCACTTTACCATCAACTTCTGCCATATAACTTTTATCATCTTCTGATATTATTTTTATAGTATCATTCATTATTTTATATCCTTTTAAATAAGGGGTAAGGACTAATCCCTACCCCTTATTTTAATCAAAAACTACGACTATCCTTTAGACCCAGCAGGTTTGATAAACTCAAGAACATCTCCTTCTTTAAGAACATAAGAAGAATCAACACCTTTACAAGCAACCTGACCCTCGGCAAGACGATCAATATTCAGAACTTCTTTAAG